>NZ_JBWPXA010000009.1:0-23278 GCF_056746795.1 Gardnerella sialicivorans subsp. sialicivorans | reverse complement strand
TCCTTGGTATAAACCTTCACTGCACGAGTAGTAACAGATTTACTACCATTCACAAACTTGAAACTAACCTTAGCAAGTTCTTTAACGTCACTACCCGTCTGGGTAGATGGTGTAGAACCTGCAGCAGAACCAGAAGCCAACGCAGGCACAGCAAGCGCTAGTCCAGAAACCAGCGTTGCAGCGGCAGCGAAAGCAGCAATCGCTTTCTTATTTAACATAATTTTTTCCTTTCTTCTTCATTCTCACGTATAAGCGTGCGAAGAGAGCAATCGCAAGAATACAACTGAATATTCTCGCAATCTAAGTCCTAAAACATGGACTATCAGCAATTAGGATACCCCCCCCCCGTAGCCCTAATTCAATATTTTCACGAAAAAACACGCGTCATTTTTACACAAAAACTTTTACACAAACCAGCCGAACGGCAAAAGTCATAAACCCACTTCCAAGTTCTGGGTAAGCTGCAAGAAAAAAAAAATCGGGGCAGATGCGCTTTCGCACTTCCGCCCCACATACACAAAACTAAAACTCCAACTCAGGATTCTTTAACAACTCATCAAGCATCGCATCATACAAGCGCAAAGACAGGTCATGTCGCTCGCGCGTTACAGCGCGCTATTCCTCGCGGCTATTAGTAGCCGCTCGGCTGATTTGGCATATAAAGTCCAGTGGACTTTACATTTGAGCCAAATCACGCTTTGAAGGAGCTTGAAATGCGTTTTGCAATTTCAAGCTCAGTCAAAGCGCTTTGCAGCGCAGAAGCAGTGCTTCTGCTTTGAGCGGCTCAGCGCGCCAAATTGGAAAATCGTTAGCGCGGTCTAAGCGCGCTAACGTCCTCGCTTGCGTTGAAAGCACACCGTGCTTTCAACGCTGAGCAAGCTCGGCGCTCCGAAGTGCCTTCGCGCGCGCAATGCTGCGCTCAGGCAGGTCGTCGCGCCCGCGCATTATGCAGCTCGAAATCGTCGACTCGCACTACACCAATCCACACATATAAAGTGGTAATATTACACGATTCAAATCTTTTCTAACACTAAGCTGTTTAGGAGCAAATACATAACTCGTTCCAATTCTTTTTGAAAACTTCGCCTTAAATTTATCAAGAGAAACTGTTTTGAACACATTTCCAGATTTAACTTCAATCGCAGATATACGCATTTTGCCAGCAGAATCAAGAAAAGCTTTAGAAATCAAAAAATCTATCTCCATAGTATTTTCCGAATTTTCTTTATCTCTATTTGAATAGAAAAACAGGCGATGCCCAGACGCTATTAGCTGTTGCGCAACAACGTTTTCAACTAGCATCCCTTCATTAATTGAGATTTTTCCAAATAAAATTTCTTTATAAAGATCATTAGACGCAATACTACTATCTGAAAGTATCATAGAAGCCAACAAACCAGTATCAGCCATATAACATTTCACTAACGCATCATCCGCATTAAGATTCAAGCCAACATTCGGATCTGTAGACTTGTAGCAATTATTTGTAATACTCGCATCCGAAAGCCAAAAAAACGCATCCTTATAGTCGCGCATACGAGCATTCTTACCTAAGGACGTAATCCTATACCTTTTTTCATGCCTTGAAAGTTGTGCTGGTATTCCATCAAACACAGCCATAACTTTCATTTCGTACCCTTTTGCAAACTTTGCAGCATCCTGCCTATAGAGTGAAAGAATACGACGCTTAACCCTATCTACTCGCGCAAAATCCCTCGAATCAACATATTCATTTACAGACTGAGGCATGCCACCAACTAGCATGTATTCTCTAAAAAGTCGCATCGCTTTTTTATGTAAAGCATCTGGCAAAGGATTTAACTCATCAAATGAACTCTTAATAACAGTCGATAGATTTTCTTCTCCACAAGCCCACAGAAATTCTTCAAAATCAAGAGGATACATGCGTTCTTCTTGTTCTTCAGATGGAATCACTATTGTTTCAACATTATGTTTAATAGAAAGTAACGAACCAGTCTCTATATAGTCATATCTACCATCTGCAACTAATTGTTTTATAAATTCTCTAGCCTGTGGGAAAAATTGCACTTCATCAAAAACCATTACCGATTCGCGATTATAAAGTTTTACACCATATAATGCAGATACGTACGTAAAGAAAGTGCTTAAGTCCGAACGATAATCTTCAAATAGTCGAAGTGCATCTTTTGAAGCTTGTGAAAAATCAATAAGAATATAAGACTTGTACTCGTTTCTTGCAAACTCTTCAACTAAAGTGCTTTTCCCAACTCTTCGAGCACCCGTTACTAAAAGTGCTGTTGAACCACGATCAGCATTCTTCCAATCAAGCATTTTTTGATAGAATTTTCGCCTTAACATATAACACCACTTTTAATTAACACAAAACCGTTGAAAACACTATTGTTTTATAGTATATATTTCACGAAAATCAATGTCAATATATGCTGATTTTTCACCAAATCAAGGGTAAAAAATATGCTGGATTTTCACGAAAATTGATGTATTGCTTCTCTAAATCTTCACGAAATCAAAGGTAAAAATATGCCGATTTTTATATGGCGATTTTCACGAAAGCAAGAGCATCACGCGATTTTAAGTAAGCTGCAAAAAAAAAATCGGGGCAAACGCACTACATCGCAACACTCAAGCAGGTTGGCGTTCGCGCGGTCTAAGCGCGCTAACGTCTTCGCAGCGCAGAAGCAGTGCTTCTGCCTTGAGCTGCTCAGCGCTCCGAATTGCCTTTTCGCGCTACGCTCTAAGCGAAAAGGCAGGTTGGCGCGCAAAAAGCGTCAAGCAAAGCAAAGAAAACAATACTCTAACTGAACTAGCGCAACTTGGAAGTCTACTTCCAAATTCTGCAAAACTAGCTAACATTTGGAAATCTACTTCCAAACTGCGGATCTATTTGCGCAGCTTCCTTCACACAACTATCTTCGCGCAACTACTTTTGCGAGGCAAGAGAATCAAGGCGCGCGCGGAAGGACGGCCAATCAGTGCGCATTGCCGTAAGCAACTTCAGCTTTGGCACATCATCAATCGGCACCCACTTGATCTCCATGCTCTCGTCGTCGTGCGCGCACGGATTCACACAATGCCCTGGCTTTTCAAACGCGAAAACCGTTGTATACCGCCAATTTCCGTGACTTTCGCAATACGCTCCAACAACATCAATGTCTTGAGATGTTATGTTCGCTTCTTCAAACGACTCGCGCAACGCGCCCTCAATCGCAGTTTCACCATCAGATATTGCGCCGCCAGGAATACCCCACGTGCCGCCTTCCGCACTCCAAAGCGCGCGATGTTGCATAACAACGTGAGTCACGTGCCCAGTTGCCTCGTCTCGCCTAGCGAGCAGCACTCCAGCCGCACCATTATGCCCCCAATGCTTGCGTCCGCAATCGCACATAACCCACCCATCTCCAGGCTGATGCACGTTTTCTTTAGGCACTTGCGCGGAAGCGGGATCGTCCTTAATCGCCTCGCCCTCTAACTTGCGAGTATTCCACAAATCCTGCCAAGCGTACCCAAGCTCCGAAACCATCTGCCTAACAAGCGGCAAGCTAATCCCAAGAACACCATGCGGATCTCCCTGAATTCCCTCAATAAAAGCTCCGCCGAAGCCTTCTAATGTAAAGGATCCCGCGACTTCCAGTGGCTCGCCAGTTTCCACATACGCGCGTATTTCCTCATCGCTCATATGCGCAAAAGTCACGCTTGCGCGGCTCACCTTGCACACGGTTTTGCCACTTTTTGCGTCTATTAGGCAATGACCAGTAAACAATTCTCCAGTTTTTCCGCTCATTTGCTTGATTCGCGCAGCAGCCACTTCAGGAGTATGCGGCTTGCCGTAGCATTCGCCGTCTAGCAAAAACATGGAGTCGCAGCCAACAATCAGCACGTTGTTGGAATCAGCAGAAGACTTATTCACCTGCGCAAAATCGTGAATATCAAAAGTCTTAGTAGGCACTTTTACGCCCGAAAAATCGCGAGTTTGCGCTGTATCTACGTTGTGCGTTATATGCGATTGCGAATCACTTGCTAAAGAATTACTACCAGCTTCAGAAGATTCAGCTTCAGAAGATTCAGTCTCAGCAGCCTTAGCTTCAAGCGGATACCCCACAACCAAATCGCCACTAGCGCTCGCCGCTGCATTTGCAACAAGCTTCCACGACTCATACACCGCAAAAGCCTTTGCTTGCGCCAAAATCGAAACGCGATCCTCGGTGCTCATCTGCTCCACGCTAGCGCCTCGCTCATTTGCAGCATTACGCAAAGCCGCTGGCTCATCTACCTCACTCACGTGAATCACAGGAATCACGCCTGCAGCAGCCAGCACAGCTCTTCTTGCAGGAGACTGAGAAGCCAAAATCAACGAAACTGTCATATTCCCCTCTTTTTACAACTTCAAACAAATTATTCGCAAATTATTGCAACACAGCTTGTAGTTGGCATTGTTCATTATGCATCTGAGCATCTCTCAAAATTAAAGACTGTAAATACTTGCTTTTATTTGGCAGACCATCTCTCTTAGCTGCGCGAGAAATATACTCACTCCAAGATTTTGGAACACGAAAACGCTCTTGTACACTTATTTCGCGCTTTTCCTTTGAGTTTGGTCTACCTGGTCCAGATAAAGATGCAAATATTTCAGTTGCATCGGAATCTTCAGAAATCAGAGTTTGCATAATTTTTGCGGCATCTTCGCCTGAAAATTGCGCTACAGGTGGATTATTTGGAGCAGACACATTTTCATCAGCTAAATTCTCATAAATATCCATTTCAATCACCTCATTTGCCCCATTTTTTCCAATATTTAAACCATTTATCAGTCAAATGCTCTACGTGAAACACAAGAAAATCTTTACCTTGTGGCCTTGCAAGCACTTCAATTAAATCATCTTCCCACGCACCTGGATGCCTTAAACATATAACTAAAGCAACAACTGTTCCCTCCGAGCTAGGTGGATTTGACACGTCATTAGGATTAACTAAGGCAAACCATACAGGTTTAGCCATAGCTCTTCGTATCTCTTCCTCATTTAGATGATCTTCATCAAAATGTTTGTACGCAGATTTGGGATCAAATCTAATAACCATTAATTAAATGTACCACAATTTATTGACCTGATAATTATGCAAATATTTTTGCAAGCTACGCGCGAGATGCCGTTACGCCGTGCGAGTCAATTTTTACGTGCAAAATCTTCCAATCGCAGCCACTCAAAAGCGGTTCTGCAATTTTTTCTATTTTTCCAGCTACAGTTTCCGCACTTTCTATTTCCGCACTTTCTATTTTTTCGCTTATATTAGTAGCGTTGTTTGCCTCTTCGGTTGCTTGCGACTTTTCCTCGTAGAACACCGCTGCGCAAGATCCAGCTCCCGAAATCGCAGCCGCAAACCCCTTGTCTCGCAAAGCTTTTACCAAATCCCAAGTTGGTTGCATAAGACTTGCTCGGTATGGCTGGTGAATAGCGTCTTGAGTAGCTGTAAAGAGCAAATCGTTTCTTGAAAGAGTTGTTTTTGCGCAAGAATCGCAAGAATGGGCAGAATCGCAAGAATCTGCAAACGCGCTAAAATCTCCAAAATCACCAAATGCAATCGGCAATAAGCAAGCGCGCGAAACGTTAAACACAGCATCTGCGTACGGCACTTTTTCTGGAAGCGCTTGGCGAGCCATTTGCGTTGAAAGAGTAAAGTTTGGCACAAAAATCGTTGCGCGAATTTGCTTAGAAACGCTGTATCGAACAGTGTGGAACTCACTGCCATTCTTCCAACTGGTTGTTAATCCACCAAAAACCGCTGGAGCAACGTTGTCTGGGTGCCCTTCAATCGCAGCTGCAAGCTCAAAAATCGCCTGCTTGTTAAGATTCCCATTATGCGCAAAAGCCCAAGCTGCAGCCACGCCCGAAACAATCGCGCTTGCAGAAGACCCCATTCCGCGCGCTTGTGGAATACGATTACGCGCTTCTAGAGTAAATCGCAAACGCGGCAAACCAAACGCTTCGCACGCTTTGCGGAACGCGCGAACAACAAGATGCGTCTCGTCTTTTGGCAACGTATCTTCGCCTTCGCCATGAATAATTACGCGAACATCTTGCGAATCATCAAGCGAATCATCAAGCGTAAAAACTAGCGAATCCGCATAGTCAAGCGCAATTCCTGCAACGTCAAATCCCGACCCAAGATTTGCGCTGGTTGCTGGCACGCAAACTGACACACTGTTGCATACTGGTTTCATTTCGCACCTTTTCTATTCGAGCAGCCTACTTAATTACTTAATTACTCGATTACTCAATAATTCGCAAAGCAAGAGGCTTTGCGCACACAACATCCACTTTTTGCAAATCGGCAAGAACCGCTTGCAAATCCGCCTCTGTGCAATCTTTTACAAGTACACGCAAATCGCCAGGGCCGCCGATTCCGCAAGCTGGGCAATCGCCTTCGCCATCGTATTGAGTTTGGCAAAGCATAGGCAATCGTTCCGCGTTAACTCCATGCTCCTCAAACACATCCATCACTTCGCTGCAAAGCGCAAGCGAAGTATCTTCCATGCTGCATCGCACAACAAAATCTGCACGAATCGAGCGCGTAGAAGCCAAAAACTTAGCGTTATACATTGGCACGCTAGCATCGTTGCAGCCGCGCGCTATGTTTCTAGCGGCTCCAACAATATCTCCAACCACAGCGCTTGCTGTTGGCGCGCCACCCGCGCCGCGGCCGTAGAACATAAGATCATCCGCCGCTTGCGCTTTAACAAAAACGGCGTTAAAGCTGCCATGAACAGAAGCCAGCGGATGCTCTTTGCTAACCAACGCTGGGTAAACACTTGCGCTCACTGCGCCACTCGAATCGCAAGCAACCGCTGCAAGCAGCTTAATCACGCGATTTTCTGCACTTGCAGCCGCGATATCTGCTGCCGTAATCGCGCTAATTCCTTCAACGCTAACGTCATCAATGCTTATTGGCATCTGGAATGCAAGAGTTGCCAAAATCGCAGCCTTGTTTGCCGCATCAAATCCTTCAACGTCTCCTGTAGAATCTGCCTCTGCATAACCTTTTTCTTGAGCCGCACGCAAAGCCGAATCAAAATCAAGCCCACGCACCGTCATCTCGTCAAGAATGTAGTTTGTAGTTCCGTTTACGATTCCAAAAATTTGCGTGATTTTGTCGCCTACAAGCGACTCTCTAAGCGGACGCAAAATCGGAATTGCGCCTGCAACAGACGCCTCAAAACTTAAATCGACTCCGTTTTTTTGCGCGCACTCGTAAAGTTCTGGGCCAAACTTTGCAAGCAATGCTTTGTTCGCTGTTACAACCGACTTTCCGCATTCTAGCGCGGTTTTTACAAATGTGTGCGCTGGCTCCAAGCCGCCAATTAGCTCAACGATTATGTCTATATCTTCGCGTTTACAAATCGCCTCTGCGTCTGCGCTTAAAAGATCTTTGGCAATCCATGGCGCGTCCACATCTTCTGGATGCAAGCACGCGACTGCTGCAAGCTCTAGAGGAGCGCCGATTCTTGCCGATAAGTCATCGTTTTCTTCTACTATTAGACGCGCTGTTTGCGATCCTACTGTTCCAGCGCCTAAAAGACCCACGCGAATTGAATCTGCGGCAAAGCAATCGTCATTTGCACATTGAGCGCTTTCTAAATTGTTTTTGTCTAACATAGACGCCTCCTAACTTAAATCAATATTCAATTAAATAAATTCAATTTGCACAAACAGATTCAGCTTGCACAAACAGCTTATAGATTCACCCTACGCAAACAGCTTATAGATTCACCCTACACAAACAGCATAAGCAAATTTAGCAAAACGGACGCAATCAAGAATCCCATAACGCCAACGGTTCCGTAAAGTGCTTTTGTTCCAGCACTCCCACGAATCTCTAGCGGCGAATCGTAGAATTCAAGATACCTCTTGCGACGAGCAAGAAGCACAATTCCAAACACAAACATAACAATCATAAACATTGCATAAAGGCCTATAAACATAAACCCAGGAGCCAAATCCGCAATCTCTTGAGTGTTCAAGTTCTCAACCTTAATAAGATCTCCGTTTGAATCCATCATGTTGTTTGAAATCCACATTGCTATAACGCTGCCTTGGAAGTTTACAATCATGTGCAAAAACACGCTGTATCTAAGCTGCGATGTACGAACGTACATGTATCCAAATACAAGACCAAGCCCAAAAGCGTAGAAGAATTGGAACATGTTCATGTGGAAAAGCGCAAACGCCAATGCAGAGAACACAATCGCGCGCTTTTCGCCATACACGCGCAACCTGTCTATAATTTGCTTTCTAAACAGCCATTCTTCAACAACTGGAGCTAAAAATACCACAAAAAGCAGCGTTTCCCACACGTTTCCGCCTGCTACAATATCTGCAATCCTGTTCTCGGCTTTTCCGCCAGAAATAAGCGCAGAAGCAACAAGCCCAATGTAACTTCCTGCATACATTATTGGCACGCTAACGGCAAAGAATCCGCCAAATTGGCGCAAAGACATAGTAAACTTGCGAGTTTCTACCGCTGGCGTACGCCTTAAAACAAGCATTGCAAGCGGCAACGCTATTAGGTATTGCGCAACATCCGAAGAAACAAATGAGCTTAGCGAAGGTGTTAAAACGCCTTTTGGAACAAACACGCTAATCAATTCGCCAATTAAAAGCGTTGCAAGAATCCACGTAAATAGGAACACGCACAGCGACACTCCTACAGATCCTTGACGCTTGCGCGCAATCGTATACGCGTCTGGATGCTGCTTGTTTGCAAGCTTACGCTGTTTACGCATTTTTACCTCCGACTAGTCTAAAATAACGCCTTCAATAAGCTTTGTGATTAAATCGCTGTAGCTTATTCCCGTTGCGTCCCAAGCTTTTGGATACATGGAAATTGGCGTAAATCCAGGCATTGTGTTGATCTCGTTAAGGATTACGCGACCGTCTTTAGTTACAAAAGAATCCACGCGACTTAGTCCTCTGCCGTCTGCTGCTTTGAACGCTGCGAGCGCCGTTTTGCGCACGCGTTGCAAAGTCTCTTCTGGCAAATCTGCTGGCACTTCCACGTGCGAAGCCGCAGAATCCATGTATTTGCTGTCAAAATCGTAGAACTGGTCTTCTCCAGCCTCGCGCTTGTCGAGCACAACCTCTCCAGGCCAGCTGGCTTTTGGCTCTTCTCCATCGCGTGCCGCAAGAACAGCGCACTCAATCTCGCGCGCATCAATTCCCTGCTCTACTAGCACTCGCCAATCGTGCTTTGAGGCCTCATAAACGGCATCTGCTAAGGCCTTGGCATCGCGCGTTTCTATTTTTGTAACTCCAAAACTAGATCCTGCTCGGCTTGGCTTTACAAAAAGCGGATACTCTAGTTTTGCTTCTTCAACTTGCTCAAGAATTTCGTTTGCATACGCGTCGAAGCGATTTGCCGCGTCGCTTGCAAACTTGCGTGCATCCAGCGCAATTCCAGGAGCAACATTAATTCCCGCCGCCTTAAAAAGCTGCTTTGCGTAATACTTATCCATGCACGCAGCAGATGCCAAAACTCCACAACCAACATACGGAACTTGCATCATTTCTAGCAAGCCTTGCAAAGTGCCGTCTTCGCCATTCGGGCCGTGAAGAACTGGGAAAACAGCGTCAATATGACCTAAGCTTGTAAGCGTGCCATCCGCCTCTCGCACCAAAAATCCGTCGGCGCCCTTTGCTGGGTCAAGCACAACATCGCGCGTTTCCGCGGTTTTTGTGATTACTGGCAGTTCACCTTGCTCCATGTGGAAGTTTCGCGGATCTTCGCCGCCAACAATCCACTCGCCTTGCTTTGTGATTGCAATGCGAACGATTTCAAATCGACTTTCGTCTACAGCACTGAGCACTCCAGCAGCCGATATGCAAGAAATCGAATGTTCGTCTGCTTTACCGCCGTACAAGAACACTACACGCTTTTTCGTCATTTTTTTCCTTTTATATTTTGAATTATTTTAGTTATTTTGAATTATTTATATATTTTGAATTATTTTAGTTATCTTAGTTATTTTTGATTATTATTTTTGCTTGCGATTTACACGCTTATACGCTTGCGACTTACGCATAGCTTTCGCGCTTCACTACTCTTCGCAAACATCGTTATCAAAAAGCATTGCAAGCATCTCTTGGCAAGAGATTCCTTCTTCTAGCACGCGAGCCATTGCGCTTGCAAGCGGAGTTTCAACGCCCAAACGCTTGCCCATTGCCACAACAGCGCTAGTAGTTGGAACGCCTTCCGCAACGCCATTGCTTACGGCGGTTGCTTCTTCAACACTCATGCCTTTACCAAGATTTGATCCGAAAGTGTAGTTTCGGCTTAGAGGAGATCCGCAAGTCGCGACTAAATCGCCAAAGCCTGCAAGTCCTGCAAAAGTGCGAGAATCCGCGCCTTCCGCAACGCCCAATGCCGTCAACTCTGCAAGACCGCGAGTTTCAATCATCGCAGCCGTATTTTCGCCAAAGCCCGCTCCTCGAGCCATGCCAACTGCGAGCGCAACAACGTTTTTAAGCGATCCGCACATTTCTACGCCGATCACATCTGTTGAAACAAACGCCTTAAAGTAGCTGTTTGAGCAAGCTTTTGCAACCACTTCGGCATTTGCGCGATTCTCGCACGCCACAACCGCCGCCGCATGCTGCCTTAGTGCCACTTCTTTGCTTAAGTTTGGCCCAGATAGCGCTGCAAAACGGTTACGCGGCAAGTTCAAAGCTTCGCACACAACCTCGTCCATGCGCTTGCCTGTTGTGCGCTCAATGCCTTTCATGAGCGAAACAACAATCGCATTTTGCGGAATTTTGCCAGCAAATTCTTCTAGCGCAACGCGCGCAAACTGTGCTGCAATCGCAACTACTACAATGTCTGCGTTTGCTACAGCTTCTGCGCGATCTCCCGTAGCTGTAATGTTTTCTGGCAAACGCTCTACGATTGGCAGCCTAACTTCGTTGCGGTGATTGCTACGAATGCCTTCAACAATTTGCGGCTCTATAGCCCACATTGTCACTTGATTCCCCGCGTCTGCAAGCACCTGCCCAAACGCAGTACCCCAAGCTCCAGCACCCAACACCGTAACGTTCATGTTTACGCCTAGCCTTTCGATTTATGAGTTTGTAAACTACTTTGGTCGTAAGCCATTTGTAGCGATTTACAACTAGTCAAGTTATAGCCAACTTGTCAACTCGTAGCAAACTTAGTTAGTTTGTAGTCAACTTAGTCAACTTTTAATCACACTATTACATAATTCTACACAGTGCGCTTTACGGGCATTTTGTGAAGACTTTATTAGTGATTTATTAGTGATTGGCTTACGATTTTCTAATGATTTATCACTGATTTATCAACTATTCGCTAACGATTTATCAACGATTTATCGCTTATCGAATCGCAAATTTACAATCGCTATTCTTTCACTCTTTTCATAAGCTTGTAATCGAAGTATCCAGCTGGCGATTTTTCGCCGCGAATCTCTTCCATAATTTCCGTCATGCGCACGCGTACGCGACGAGCCAGCTCTGCAGCAGACTCCATAGGCGGCAAATCGCCCCAATGCTCCATATCTTCAAGAAGATCCGAATAATCAAGACGCGCATCGTAGCACATTACAACGTTTTTCTTTGGCCACGGCCACCAATGATTAATGCTTGCAGCACCCCATGTAACAGCGCAAAATAGCGGAATTTGATGTCCAAGCCTGCGCGATGCTTCGAGCGCAATAATGCCGATTCCTGGCTTCATGCTCATAGGCCATTTTTGAGGGTCGCGCGTAACTGTTCCTTCTGGCCATACACTAAGCGGTCTGCCGTTTGTTAGGATTTTAATCGATTCTTCTTCGATTTCGCGCGCTTTTCCGCTTCTGCGCGGAACTGGTTGCATGCCAACAAGCTGGAACCATTTTCCCATGATTGGCCAATTCGCAAGCTCTGCTTTTGCCATGTATCGCGGACGTCGGCCTTGGTGGAATAGAGAAGTCATTGGCACAAAAACGTCGAACATTGTAACGTGCGTGCAAGCGGTTATAAACACGCCTTCTTCTGGCACGTTTTCCAATCCCCATGCGCGCACTTTGCAACGAGATCTAAGCACGCGAGACGTTCCTTCAAGCAATCGTTCGGTTGCCTTTGGATTTTGTGCGTTGATTTCTGCTGTATTTGGCGTCCGCGCGCCCGTTGGGTAGTAATAAGTAGGGTCAACTAACTTGTGTGCGCACGCTAAGCGTTCTACTTGCTCATCGCTGAGCTGCTTAACTGCGCTTCTAGGCGAAGGTTTTCCTTTAGATACCATACGTCTATTGTGCCGCAAACTATAAACCGCAAAATCTTCCATAAGCACACTACATGATTACGCCAGGCGCTGTAGAGATTCGAGATTTTTCGCCCTGAATGAGATGAACCTCAGCATCTTTGATGGTGATTCATCGAATGAAGAAGAAAAATCGAGAATCTCGGTGATAAAAGCCACGCAAAAGTCCTAGATATCCAGAAGGTTTGATGTATTTCTCTACGAGCAATAAATAGCGCCGTACTAAAACCTAAAACCTTAGAATATTAACGTTCATAAACCATCCGTAAAAGTGTTTCGCTCGCGCGGATTAGCCGCGCTCACGTCTTCGCCGCGCAGAAGCAATGCTTCTGCCTTGAGCGGCTCAGCGCTTTGAAGGAGCTTGAAATGCATTATGCAATTTCAAGCTCAGTCAAATCGTGCAACAACTGATCGTAGTTTCGGCACAATCCTCGCTACCAACCCGTGTTTAGGCGAGCACACCCACGCTAGAACAAACATAAAAGTCGCAACCAAAACGATTGTTCCGCCAGTGGCAGTGTCTAAACTCCAAGACAAGTACATTCCGAGAATCGAAGAAGCGCAACCAATAGCAGGCGCCAAAATCATCATCTTTCCAAGTCGGTCAGTAAGCAATCGCGCAGTCGCCGCAGGCGTAATCAAAAGCGCTAAAACAAGCACGTTTCCGATTATTTGCACAGATACCACTACAGCAATCGCAACTAAAACGTATAGCATTCCATCCAACCACGCTACTGGCAATCCCATTGCGCGGCTTGTTTCTCGATCCATTGAAACGCATACTAGCTCTTTGTGGAACATCATTAAAAGCGTTACGATTATTAGCCCTGTTATTGCTACTACAGCAATGTCGGAGTCTGGGATTCCTGTAATGGAGCCAAATAGGAACGATTCCAGGGATCCTGCATAGCCCGAAGCTTTTGATATTACTACGATTCCAAGCGCAAAGGCAGACACAAAGAATACGCCTATAAACGAGTCTTCGCGAAGCCTTCGATTTTGGCTAAAGATTGATACGATTAGCGCGGTTGCAACTCCTGCCAGCGCGCCGCCAAATAGCAAGTTTCCTTGCAAAACAAACGCGATTGCGAGTCCTGGAAAAACGGAGTGCGCTACTGCGTCTCCAATAAACGCCATTCCGCGCAGCACTACGTAGCATCCTACAACTCCGCATATTACGCTAGAAAGGCACGCTACTATAAGTGCTTTTAGTAAGAACCAAAGGTCTGGGTTTGTAAGGTCTTGTATAAAGTCGATTGGAGATAGCATTATTTTTCTACCACACTTTCATGCGCCATAACGCGCTCAACTGCTTTAATAAGCGGATTTTGCGGAGCTACGTGGAAGGTTCGTACCCACTGTTCTGTTTGCAAATTTTGCGGCTCATCGTCGCCCACAATAGTGCCATCAAATAGCATTATTCTCGAGCATGAGTTAATTGAGCCAATAATGTCGTGCGAGCTCATCAAAATTGCTTCTCCCGACTTTGCTAAATCCAAAAAAAGACTCGTGAGCAGCTCTTGAGTAGGCATATCTAAGCCTGTAAACGGCTCGTCTAAAAGCATCAATCGCGGCTGTCCTGCGAGAGCGCGCGCAACGAGTACGCGCTGCCTTTGTCCGCCTGAAAGCTCTCCGATTGTGCGGTCTCTAAAATCCGCCATTCCTGTGCGCTCAAGAGAAGCGAGCGCTATCTCGTAGTCTTCTTTTTTTGCGCGACGCACGTAGCCAATATGACGAATGCGGCCCATCATTACTACGTCTAATACGGAAAGTGGGAAATCCCACGCAATATCGTGGCGTTGCGGCACGTATCCAACGTTGCTTACTCGCGGATTAATCGAAGATTCACTGCTTTTATTAGCGTGTACTTCCAGCTTTCCAGAATGCGGTATTAGCCCCATAATCGCGCGGAAAAGCGTTGTTTTTCCAGCTCCATTTGCGCCAAGAAGCCCCACAAATTCGCCACTTTTAATCGTAAACGAAACGTCTTTTACAACAGTGCGGCTGCCGTAACTTACGCTTAAGTTTTGTGCGTTTATAACAGTATTCGCGTCCATATTCGCGTCAATACTTGCATCCATATTCGCGTCCATATTCCCCTCATTAATCTTCATAAATCCACCATCAATCTCACTTCAAACACTTTGCCAAAGAATCCGCATTCGCTCGCATCATATCCGCATAAGTTCGCACTTTAGAATCGAAAGCATCTCCATAAATCGGGCAAACTTTTACGTGCGCTTGCGCCGCAAGCTCTTTAAGCACAGACGAACGCGAGATTAAATTTGGCTCCAAAAACACAGCTGGAATCTCTAAATCGCGCAAAATCTGCTGCAATCTACGCCTATCTTGCACGCTCGGCTCACTCGAAGGATTAATCGTTACAAATCCTGCAATATTCACGCCGTAAGCTTTACCCAAGTATGCAAAAGCGTCGTGCGTTGTAACCAAATTGCGCTTCTCTTTTGGTATTGACGCCACTTTTTTCCGCATATACGCGTCTACATCTAGAAGCTTGTTAATGTATCGGTCCGCATTTTCGCGATATTTACGAGCATTTTTAACGTCCACTTCGCAAAGGCGATCTGCGATTGTGCGCACGTATGCTATGCCATTTTTTACGGATTGCCACAAATGCGGATCAATGTCTCCGTGAACGTGCTTTCCTAAAACTGCTTGCGGAAGCTGATAAATCTTCTGCCTTGCAGCTCCCAAAAACCTGTATCCTTGCTCGGCTGGTATCTCTTTTAGCGCGTTAGTTGGAACTTCTACAACCACATCGCGCGGCTTGTAATACACGCGTTTTGGCGCAGCGGAGCGCTTTTCTTGCAAAGTATCTACGCGGTACACAAATCCGCGTTTTGCTAAGTCGTAAGCTAAATCTGCATGACCTTTGTTCAGCACTACGCTAGCTCCACGCTTTTTGGCTATTTTTTGCGCGTTTACGCCCACAGCAAATCGCATTTTGGTGTTTCCAAGGCTAGAAACTACCTCGTTTTGCGCGTTTAGCATGTCGGCGTGCAAGTCAAGCGTGTATTCGCCTGGCTTGCTAAACGCCCAGCTTAAATGCGTGTGCGCGTCTGCTGGCAAGTCTACGTGGTCGTTTGCGCTTATGCCGTTTGCGCTGTTAAAGTATGTTTCTACGCTTCCAAAAGTGCCAGTCAAGTATGCAAATAGCGCGCCAGGCCCTTTTACTTTTGTTGCTGTTAAGCGTATTCTGTCGGACCTTTTCATGCTGTATGCGTTTGGCTTTATTACAGTTGCGCGACCTTCTTTTGTTGCGGTAGATGGCGCGTTTGATTGCAAAGATTGACCTGACTTTTCTAGTTGGCTAGTTTGTTTTGAATTTGTTTTTGTTTTATTGAGATTGTTTAGCGAAGCTAGTCCACCAGCCGCCGCCGAGGGCGATTCTTCCGCACGCTTTTGCGTATTTTCACTTGTAGCGCCTTGCTCGCTATGCGCTTCCTCGCTCGGCTGCGCAGCCATGCGTTCTGTAGCAAGCCCTAGCCAAATCGTGTCTAAAGACACGTCTTCTATCATCGGAATAATATCTGCCGCGTGCTTAACACTTTCTTCCGCAAGTTGCACATTTGGCACACCTTTTCGCAAATTCGCGTCGAGCGCGGTAATAACGCCGTGTTCTTCCAGCATCATGTAGTTGCTAAAAGCTACATCCGCGTACACAACATCTCTGATTGATCGCAAACGCGGCTCGTACGAATGCGGATCCGCGTTGTCTGGCACAATCGCGCTTACGTTTGCCGCGTCTCCTGCAACATTCGCAACCATATCTCGCAAAACGCCCGTTGTTGTAACCACGTTAATGCGACCATCGCGATGTACTGCACGATTCCCGTTAGCACTACCACAAGCAGAAAGCGGCAAAATAAACGCAACGGCTGCAATTGCAGCAAGCGAAGAGAACAAAGTTTGCTTTACTTTTTTGGGCTTACGAATCACCCTTACACACTCCTACTACTAATAGCGCAACAACCAGTTGAAGCTAACAAGTCCACGCTTGTGTAGATACCAAATTCCTGCACCCAAAACGCCAAGCACAGCAATAATTCCACCAGCAAGAAGCGAATAAGCAAGTGAAGGATTTCGCTTAAATAATCCTGTTACACCTTTTGCTTCAGACTTCACAACATCGTCATTATCGTTCAACTTCTGTCGGTACAAACTTTTAGCAAGTCTCTTGTTACTAATTTTTGAAACAAGACCTTTATGCTTTTTAGCTTTTCTTGGCAATTGTTTTCCAGAGTGTGAATTATTTGATCCAAAACCGCGACCACCAACAAAAGAATTTCCGCCACCAACGGCACCTATTCCATGGCCGCCATTATTTCCGCCGGAACGAGGCAAATTGGTAGTAGGTTTTACTGGATTATGAGGTGCAGAAGGACCAACTTTTTTGCCTTGTGTATCCTCTTTTTCATTGCTTCCGCCGCCGTCAGCATACCCCATTGGCGTTTCTTGTGGATCAACACCAACAGCAACATGAATATTGCGAGTTACTGTAGAATTTCCATCAGAAGCTTGGAATTGCAATGTGTAATATCCCGGTTCGTCGAAATCCCAATTCGCATGAGCATGCGTATTTGCAGGTATCGTATAATCTGTTGCTCCTTGAGTGGAGAAAATCTCTTGATCTCCACCACCCAAGCCGCCAAACATCCAAACACGTACATTTCCAGGACCTTCAACTCCTGTTAAGCTCAATTGAGTTGGCTTATGCGGATTCATAGACTGATTATTCCAACCCATCCATGGCACACCATCAATTTGTGTTTGCGGTATACGATACACGCCGTTAGTTTTACCAGCATCACCAACTGCGAATACAACTGTGTCTGGGTCTCTAAAGACGTGGCTTCCTGTCACATCTTCTTGCACAGCCATATCAACTTTATTTGAATCGCCAGTATATACAGCAATATCAACGTGACCGTGGTCTACAACAAGCTTGTCGCCCTTGATGTCTTTGAACTTTGTCACAGCAGATTGCTGACTTTGAGAAACTCGCTTTCCGCTTTTAGTGTTATGTTCCCCATTAATAAGACCACCATTATTACTTCCAAAAAGTCCTTTATTACTTCCAAGAAGTCCTTGTTGTTGCATTTTTGCTCCAGGCCATGGAGTCACATACACAGTGTTGTTGTTACCGTTAATGAAGAAAGATCCGTTACTTTGTTGCACATTAATGCTGTGATCCTCACTTTGAGAATCATCATCATCTGAATCTTCTTCGTCATCTTCACCATCTTCATCACCATCAAAAGATGCGCCATCATAATCAGCAAAATCCCCAGCTGTTACATCATGATTAGTGACATGGAATGTATAGACTTGCTCAGAACTTTGCTCCTCGTTACCAACGGTAGTAGTAGCCTTCATTTTTAGCTTGTACACACCAGGACGGTTAAAAGACCAATACATGTGCGAATGCTTTCCACTACCACCATCATCAGTAATGTCAACATCTTTCGGCCAGTTTTCAGCAGAACCGAGCATTTTCTCATAATCGCTACCGCTGCGAATGTACATAAAAACTTCGCCGTTGTGAGGTGCTTCGATACCAGTTAGCGACAATTTAACTGTTGGATTAACTTTTGTTGTAGAACCAGCTCCCTCATATAACGGTCTAGTGTCTAAACCAGGCCACAAAGCGCCAGTATTCCCAGCTCCAGATTGATCAAAGAACCAGACTACACCTTCGCGCGTTGTTGCGTATATTTCTTTTATTACCGAATTGTTCTCATCTTTGGAAAGCTGCATGATGTTTTTAGAACCGACTTCAAAAATAAGTCGATTCGTATCATAACGAGTATGATCTTTATCATCACTTTCAAACGAATCACCCAAGGTACCTAATACCATGCGCTTATTTGTAGTATCAAAGAAAGTTGCAAAAACGTCAGTATGACCTTTATACGCGTGGCACATTGCAGCTTTACTATCGGCCGCAGGTTGCGAAGCAGTATGCTCCAAACTAGCAGCGGCACACGCTTCAAAATTAGCTTTCTTTATTTCGGCAAAATCTTTAGAAGATTTCTTTCCGCTTACAACAGTTGCGTCACTACCATTGTCAGCAAAAGCCGTGGGAGTTCCCATCATCATGCCACACAAGCACACGCCCACCAACAAAGCGCGAGATAATTTCTTTATACTATTACGAACCATTTTCGTTACACCATTATTTCCACTGAGTACCATCAGATTGCATATTGTCTGATTGAGAATATTGAGAATTATTAATTGGTGACATTACTGTCGTTTCTTGATCACTCACTAGATTTGACAAGGTATTGTCACCATTTGCATTATTCACAGAATTTGCGTTATTTGCATACTGTTGATTAACTTGTGCAGAAACTTGCTTAGCAAGCGCAAGATTTCGTGCTTTCTTGCTTTTAACTACAGCTATTAGTACAAAAATCACAATAATTACGGCAATAATAGCCACGAAAATACCTACGATTTGAAGAACTAAAGCTGTATCGTCACTTTTTTCAGATACTTTGTGAGAATGCTTATGCTTGTTGTGAAGGAGTTCGTGATGATGATTAGCTTCATCTTTTTCGGATTCATCGTTATCTTCTTCATCTTGACCCTCTTCGTCGCCCTCGTTGCCACTTGCTCCAGCAGCACCAGCACCTAAAGCAGCATTAGGATCGGTATTATCTCCAACCGCAAAATTAAGAACACGCGTATCGCTTACTGCGCGTCCATTTTTAAGCTTTCCTGAAAAAGTAAGCTTCACATGATAAATTCCAGGCTTAGAAAACACCCAATTCACGTGAGTATGAGCGTTGGCTTCAATCCAGCTGTTTTGCGGATATCCTTTAGTACTATCCCAAAGTTGCTGTGGATTGTTGTTGCCATTTTCTAAGTAAACATGCAGTTTACCCGGGCCGCTTACTCCTTCAAGAGAAAGGTTTGCACCGCGATCGAGCTCGTTAAGCACGCCACCTTCCTGCGTATTCCAACCAAGCCACGGCACATCAGGATTTTGAGTTTGTGGAATTACGTAAAGCTTGGTTCCAGGCTTTTCGCCAATAAAACTGTAGGCAGCATCATCAGGCATAGGAATTATTGAATTGCCACCTAATTTAAATACCACATTTTCTGGGTCTCGCCACACTGGTTCGTCACCAGTATCATCGCGAATCTTCAATTTCCATTTGCCGTCTATTAGCGTTGGTCCAAAATCAGCATGACCTGCTTGAATCATAACTGGCTGATTGCCTTCATTAGCATAAGCAGTTTCCTGCATTGGAT
The DNA here is from genome assembly GCF_056746795.1 of Gardnerella sialicivorans subsp. sialicivorans. Taxonomy (NCBI): domain Bacteria; kingdom Bacillati; phylum Actinomycetota; class Actinomycetes; order Bifidobacteriales; family Bifidobacteriaceae; genus Gardnerella; species Gardnerella sialicivorans. The sequence continues at coordinate 3,691 of NZ_JBWPXA010000009.1, read as the reverse complement.
TTGGTGCACATAAAGATGCAACCAAAGTTACTAAAGAAAATATGAGCGCAAGCAACGCAGTAGAATATACATGCTTTCGTTTTACTTGCAATGTTTCATTTTGTTTGTAATTCATTATTTAAACTTTCTAGTAATAATACGAATACCATTTACAACAATTTCAATCTAGGACGTACCAATGCGCCGCATGCACCAGTTATTGCACATAAGCCGACGCTCGCACCTGAAGCTGCAACCGCAACCCACTTAGTCGAGGAACCATCACCTTTTGTATCATCTGAATCATCTTCATACGCTTCATCAGATTCTTCATTGTATTGCCTTGCACCTTGCAAAGCATGACGTTCAGTATTCTTAACAAAATCAGAGTTATTGACAGAACTATTTTTAGACTTATTGCCAGAATTATTATCTGTTCTTACGAAATTACGAATAGTCTGTCCACTTTTCTTAGAGCTCTTGTTCTTAGTATGAGTTCCGCTTGAATTTTCTGTTCTTGTAAAAGAACTAGAATCAGAACTAGCACCACTTTGCGTATTATTTTTAGAACTATTCTTACGATTAGTGCGGTTAATCTTATTACGATTCTTCTTTGTGCGCTTGAATTTTCTGTTGGATTTCTTAACGAAATTAGATTCGAATTGGAATCCACCATTAGAACTAGATCCAAATAGTCCCGAATTTGCAGTGCCGCCGAATACACCTTTCAAAAAGTTCTTTCCACCAACAAAATGCTTAGTCTTATTTTTGCGCTTATTATGACGCTTCTCATGGTGCTTTTTCCCGTGAGGGTTCTCATCATCTTCAGAATCAGAACCGCTTTGATTATCATCGCCATCATTGTTATGAGAGTGAGGAACGCCCTTCATCTCAATAACATAATCGCAAAACTCATCAAACATTTTATTGCGATAAAGTTCGCCATTCTTCAAAACCAGGGAAGGACGAATCGTTGCACCTTGCATTGATGCATCAAGCTTTAAGTCCAACTTGCTGCTCATGGCTCCAGGGATGCGCTTGAACTCGCTTTCCCCTTCCTTTTTAAGCAACCAAACGTAGTCTTTAACAATGGAAGTTACAGGACTCGTAGGGTCATCGATTGGATCACCAGTAGTAGCATCTGTTGCAACATGAGGGTTAAGCAATACTGTTTTCGCGTGTAAAGTATCCCCTGGTTTAAAACGCTTATAAGGAACAATCGCTTTTACTACAGGATGCCCGTCAGCACCGTGATCTTCAACGGCGATGGTTGCAGACGCAGTATCTTTACCAATTTGCGTTTCGCCTTCAGTTGCGTGAGCATACACTTTCATCTTGTTCATTGCAGGCTCAGCTGGAAGCTGCAGTCTCTCAGCAAAAAGAGTGGTTCCATACGCGTCAGGGCCTTCGTCAGCGCGAACATATCTCCACTCAATACGAGCACCCTTTGGTTTGTTAACTACTTTTAAGTCTAAACCGCCATAACCTTCGTATGAATGATAATGTGGGTGTTCTCCGGAATCGCGAATATTGCCGATGCGCATATCGCCGCCATCGTCTTTATCCGTGTCTTTATGTTCTTCGGAAGCTTTGTGCGATTCTTCATCATCGTCAGGATTAATAAAATCACCGCGACGATGTAAATCAAGCGTTTCCGTAATGACGGAAGCAGGTACTTCCCCTGAATATGTGTCTTCTACTTCAAAAGTGTATTCTGCAGGCTCGGTTGTGATCTGCTTTTTAGTGTTCTTATTTGTAATAGTTGCTGCTACTTTTAGCTTGTAAACGCCAGGCTGCGTAAATCCCCAGTTTGCATGCATGTGACCAGAGCTATGTTGGTGAATTACGCCAGGTAGCATAAACCGACTGCCATCAGTATCAGGTTCGTCGTCTAAATCATTCTCTTCAAATGATACTTTCTTCGTATTTTTACCAATGCCACCGGTAGTCCAAAGCAAAATGCGACCGTTCATTGGTCCAGTAACTTGCTGGATTGCAATATCTGCTGTTGCGTCATCTGCGTGAGATGCACCAACTAAAGTTGCAGCATAACCTGTATCCCAACCCGGGAAGAGAGGATTTCCTTTTTGATTTCCGGAGCTATCGAGATAGTAGTATTCAGTAGCTAGACCAGGAAGTTGCGATTTTGTAGTGTACGTGCTTTTTGCTACGCGCAAAGTAGTGTTTTCAGGCTTTAAGAAAGTGGCAGCGTCTTTTTCGACGGCCATAATGAATTTACCATTGTATTGAATTGGGTAAAATACGTCTGTATGTCCGTGACTTAGCACTTCTTTTTTTGTAGGATCGTATTTTTCAGCAGGATTACCATTTTCTAATGCAACTGCTGGTAAAGCTGCACTAAATCCTGATGCAAGCACGGCAAACGCAAGTATTCCAACGCCGCACATCACGAACGCGCGTTTTACCATATTCTTAATGACCTTAGTCATATTGCTGTTTCGCTCTCTACACTTCATCTTCTCTATTTCGCCTATTCGCACTCTTCTTTCACGAATGACTATTGAAGACATCTTTACAACGTCTATCAATAATAATAATGATTCTCATTAATAGTCAAGTCGACACTCCGAATAAACAAAAACGCTGGCAGCTCAAAGCAACCAGCGTCGATTATTTTTAATAACTATTTATTAATTATTTAAATAGTTTGTAGCTAAAATTCTCAGCCTTCTACAATATCTGCATTAAGACAAGTCTTAAAATGACGAAGCACCCACTCGTGACCTTGTGGATCAAAGCTTGCGACTGCATCTTTGTGAACTACGATTTTGAAGCCAAGATTATACGCGTCAACAGCAGTGTGAAGCACGCAAATATCCGTGCAAACTCCCACCAAGTGCAACTCCTCAATATGACGTTCGCGCAGCTTAATCAATAAATCCGTGCCATTAAACGAAGAGTAGCGAGTCTTATGAATGTAATACACATTGCTTTTATCTTTATTCGCTTCATAAAAATCGCCAAGCGTGCCATAGAGCTCCTGACCGTGTGTTCCAGCAATATTATGAGGTGGGAAAAGCTTAGTTTCAGGATGATACGGATCGTTTAGATGATGCGTGTCGATTGCAAAAACCACGAATTCACCAGCATCGAGAAATTCTTGCGATATTTCAGTAATGCGCTTCTCAAGCTTTTGAGCAGGCTCTCCTACTGTAAGCGAGCCGTCACTTGCAACGAAATCATTCGTGTAATCAATGTTAATAAGAGCCTTTTTCATACATACTTCCGTTTTTAATTGTGTTAAAGCTACACTTACACATTACTCTTTACGCTAACAAGATTCTTTACACTAACATGTTTTGGCACAATCGCACTACAAGGCAGGTCATGTCGTTCGCGCGGTCTACGCGCGCGAACGTCTTCGCCGCGCAGAAGCAGTGCTTCTGTCTGAGCGGCTCAGCGCTCCGAATTACCTTTTCGCGCTACGCTTTAAGTGAAAAGGCAGGTCGGAGCGCCTGCGAGGAGAGAAATACTCAAACCTCGCGCAACGCTAAATAGGGAATCTCGCGCTACGCTCTAAGCGAAAAGGCAGGTCGTCGCGCCCGAAAATGTTGCTCTAAACCCCAAAATCAGCAACAAAACGCGGAAAATAAAAAAGCGGGGAACAATCAAGTTCCCCGCTAGAAAGAATAATGCGGCAGCGTGTTAGTCTCCCACACCCTATCGAGTGCAGTACCCTCACCGTGTCAGG
>NZ_JBWPXA010000008.1:0-70437 GCF_056746795.1 Gardnerella sialicivorans subsp. sialicivorans | reverse complement strand
TTTTAATAAGCTGTTTTAATAAGCTGTTTTAATAAGCTGTTTTAATAAGCTGTTTTAATAAGCTGTTTTAATAAGCTAGCAAACCAATGATTTATAAGCTGCTTGCAGTCTAATAAGCTAGAAAACTAATTAGACAAGTAAACTGTAAACTAATAGATTCCTAGCTTATTAGAAGCGAATTAATAAATCGTTGTTGTATATGCAGACATTTCTCTTAAGAATGGAATTGTTGCAGAAACAAACGGATATATCCATTGCATAAGAATTGCAATTGCTGTTACGTAGATTAGTGCGCAAAGAACTAATCTTATTGGCAAAATACCAGGCTGCAATCGCATAAGTCCGCCAAAAATGCTGAATTCTGGCTTTGGCTTTAATCCAGCTCGGATTTGACGTCTTAGAGGCCATTGCCAAGCGACAGCTGCTGCAGCGAAGATAATAATGTACGCAACTATAGCAATAAGCATAACTGGAACAAGCGAATCGAGCTTAGAAGCCAAAGACTGCTGTTCGTTATTTACAAACTTAACTTGACCATTTGAATCTACTGTAGAAAGCTCTTTAGGAATACCATCGGAAACCTTAGCCCAATAATCAAACTCGCCAAAGCTAATAAAGCGGAACTTAGGAGTTGAATATTTTGGCTCACAAGTAACAAGCGTAATCATGCGCTTTTTAGGGTTCTTGCTGTGATTTATTGGGTCTTGATCAAGAACTTCACTTTGATCTGGTCTAACAATCTTGTGCGTAACGTACTTATAAACGAACCAATAATCTTTTGTACGAATAATAATAGGATCACCCTTTTGGAATCGGTCAACGTCTGCTAAAGGCTGGCCGTAGCCGTTTCGGTGACCACTAATAGCAATGTTTCCGATTTCTCCCGGCATCTCTGTTTTAGGGAAGTGTGCAAGTCCTCGCCTGTTTAATATTTCTAGGCTAACGCCTTCAACAATATTGCGCTCCCATTGATCGCCAAACCTAGGAATGTATGCTCGAGCAAGAAGTTCTCCATACTTTACTCTTTGCAATTTAGGAGGATCGTCTACTTGAGGAAGAGCAATCTTGGTTTTTTTGCCAGCAGCAGGATTCTTCCATGAAACAGCCTCTCTGGTTTCAAACTGTACATGCTCAGATTGAGCGCCCGTCCACCACATTTGCCAGACAATGTACAATGCGCAAACAACTGCAAAAGCTATAAGAAGTTCTCCAACAACGCCAGCTATTGTCCAAAGTGCACTAGCCTTTGTTGTTTTGGCTTCGCTACGTTCGTGCTTGTAGTTAGAACGCTTCATTTTACTCCTTTATTGTTTGGTGGAATGGTGTTGGGGAATATTGTCAATAATATCTGCATCTTTTGGAACCGAAGCAAACCTTAGAGGCTGCAATAGGGCAGACGACTCTAAGAACTTTAAGTTTCCCCTTTTTTCCACTTTCCATCCCAGTCCAAAAGTACTGACATAGTCTTTATATGTTTGAATTGCTGGAGAATTATCCAACGATTCTATCATGTCTTCTATTGAACCAATAGCAGATATTCTATACGGTGGCGAGTACTGATGGCCTTGCAACATAAGCACATTTCCAATACAAACAACAGCTGAATTAAACAAGATTCTTTGACCCTGAATTGTTATAGCCTCCGCTCCGCCTTTCCAGAGTGCATTTACAACGGCTTCTATATCTTGTTGGTGAATTACATAGTCATTTATGTTTGCGGAGCTTCCAGACCCGTTTACGGCAGTTTTCCAAAGTGGCGAATCGTTTAGTGTTACCGTAATTCCTGGTCCTTGTATTGCTGGGAGCATTGTGCTTGCGCCAGTATCGTCGGAAGAATCGGACCCGCTTGGGCTACTCGTTAACGTTTTGTTTAGAAGATTAATTTTAGAATCTAACTCTTTAACATCTTCTCGCAAAGCTTTTGCTCTTTGAGAATTTCTTTCCACCATTTGCCCCGTATCGGAAGTTACGAATGCAGTACGATTTATGCGCAAATTAGTAACGAATAAGTAACCAGTAAAACAAATTGCTAGGGCAACGGCAATGCTTCCTAACAGCGATTTTCTAGCGCCGTGTTTACCTGTTTGTTTTACCATAATACCCATTCTTCTTCTTGCGTTCGAGTGTAACTATTATTATAGCGTGTAGCCGATTGATTGGAGTGTTACTGTTATGGCTGACGAAGAATTGAATAAATCGAACACCACTTCATCTGCCGATGTGGATGAATCTCAAAACTCTTCTAAAGAAGACTTGTATGGTGTTCCTATGGAACAGGTTGAAGCTGTTTTGAATGCAACTGCCGATAAAGAGTCGTTGTCTCCGCAAATACAGCGCATGATGAAGCGTCAAGAAGAAAATACTCGCAGAGTGGAAGAGTCCATTAAGGGCACTAAAGCTAACGCTGGATGGTTTGTTCCACTATTTTGCACGCTTATGATTGTTGGCTTGTTCTGGGCTGTTATTTATTACTTGAATCCTGCTTTGCCAATTCCAGGAATTGGAGCGTTTAATCTTTTGATTGCAGCATGCTTGGTTATGGCTGGGTTCTTAATGACAATGTGCTGGAGATAGCTTATAGATAGCTTGATAGCTTTATATAGCTTGTAGATAATTTGATTTTGGCTGCATGTAATAAGCGTGCAGCCATTTTTATATGCGTACTTTGTGTGTTTTGCGTATTTTGTGTGTTTATTACTCCGCTTTACTTGCACAAATAAGAATATGGTTATTTTTAGAATCGGTAGTTGCAATAATCCTAGTGCTTCCACCGTCTTTTAGCTTAAGTCTTTTCTTTAGGTCGTTTACGCTTAGCGGAAAATTGTATGTTGCAATATTTGCGTAGGTTATTTTAGAAAGAGCTTTGCTGATTTCTTTTTTGTTTAAGCTACAAATATTGTCTATTTTCCAAATGTTTCCAGGAAAATCTGATTTATATTCGCAAGATATAAAAACGTGGCTGTTGCTTGCGATTTGAAACACGTTGTATTTAGAGCTTAAAATCTTAAAGCATCCCGACTTCATAATTGAAGAATTTGGCTCATAAGCATATTTAGCGCAGTTTTTCCAATTATTTATGATTAAATCACTTGAGTTTTGCGCGTTTTGTAGGTGTGATTCTTGTGATTCTTGCGATTCTTGCGATTCTTGCGATTCTTGCGATTCTTCTTCTACTTTATTTAAGTCTGGATTGTATTTTGCGTTAAAAACGGTTATTGAGTCATTGTTTGCGCAATAAACTTCAATAGTTGAATTCATGTTTGAGTCCAACACTAAAAGCAGTTCTTTGCACTCGTTATTGTGTGAAACAATGTGTACTTGACTAACGTTTCCACAAAAATCGCAAACAGCTTTTCTCCAATCAAGCATTGGAGATAGTTTAATAATCACAAATTTCGCTACTTGCAGCATGCTTGGTTTTAGCTCTAAAACATTAGGCGTGCAATCTTTAATCGCGTACGTTCTAGCTCCACTTTTATCTCGTCTTGCTGGGTCAATATAAATAATCGTTGCGTAGTCTACTTTTTCTAGCACTTCTACGCTTGTTGAGTTTACGCATTGAACATTGTTTAAGCGCATAACAGTCATATTGTGCTGGCTTATGGCCGATAGTTCTTCTTGAGTTTCTACGCAAATGGCTTTGCAAAACTCTTGGCTCATAATTGCGCAATCTACTCCAAATCCGCCAGTTAAGTCGATTAGAGTTGTTTTGCACTTATCAATATTGTTGTTTTTTATAAGACGATTTGCGATGCGTGCTTTATATTGCGCGGTTGCTTGCGACGAGCACTGTTCCATAGAAATATGTGATGGGTAAATAACTTGATTGTTTTTATACCACATTGGCAGTTTTGTTTTTGCAATCTGCTTTCCGCTTATTTGATTAACAGCAAAAGCAACATTCACGTTTGGGTTATTAGACGCTTTTAGAGCAGCTTCTTTTGGGTTTGTGTTTTGATTTTGAAGAATAAAATCAATAGTTTGCTGATTTTGATCTTGTAGTTGTTTTGTGTGAGTGTTGTTAGATTGCATAATTCTATTTTTGATTAAGGTTTAGAGAAAGTCACAATTTTCCAAAAATGTGGATAACTTTTATACACTTATTAACATGCCTTAAAATGCAGAGTTATCAACGATTGTGTACAACAATGTGGATAACTTATTTAGATATACCCATGTTATACCCAGGTTATGCACATTTATGTCCACAATTGTGGAGAACTACACGCGTGTAATTTAACGCTATTTATTGCAAACAGAATGCGCTTATTGCCAGAAGAACAATAAGTGTTAGTAAAGAATAAATAGCAAATCGCTCATTAAAAGATGCTTTTTTAAGAAGAGGATTATTAGTGCCAAGTAAAGTAGACAGCACTATTCCAGTAACAATTCCACCAATATGAGCTTGCCAAGCAATATTTGGAACCAAAAGAGGCATTGCAAGCGTTAGACCAATCCAAATTAAAGTGCCATTAACGCTTTCGCCAAGTCGCCATTGCGCAACCAAAAGAGCGCCAATAAGCCCCATAATCGCCCCTGATGCGCCATAAGCTGCGATTATCCAGTCTTGCGTAAGCTTTGAATAAAGTAGAGTTGCAACACATCCGCCAAGTCCACTAATGGCATATAAGAAAAAGAACTTCCACTTACCAAAGAATCTCTCAAGCTCTATGCCAAGCGAATACAAGCAAATCATGTTAAAAAGAATGTGCGTAAGTTCTGGTGCGTGAACAAACATAGACGTAAACCAAGTCCAGCTTGCTTTTGTAATCAAAAATGGTGCAAAAGCAGTATTTTCAACAAATAGTTGATATGCGCTTGGCAAAAAAGTGTGAAGAATCATCTCAATAATCCACACAAACACGCAAATGTAGATAATTGAATACGTTGCGGTTTTGCAATTAGCTTTAAAGCGCTTAACAATGGTGTTTATGTCAAAATTGTTCATAAAACAACATTATCTAATTGCATACACAAATTTGCATACACAAGTAAGTAATAATAGTCATTAAAAATGTTTTGTAAGATTTATGCTGTTTTGTGCATAAAAATATAACAAAAAGATGCAAGTGTTAAAAAAAATCACTATTATAGTGAATACACGAGTAAACTCGATAAAAACGTTGACTTGGACGAGCAGGTCAGCTTAACGAAAGGAGCCATCATGGAGAACAGGTCCTCTGGCGGTTGGAAGTTCTTTGCACTGCTCTTTGGAGCACTGCTCGCAGGTATTGCGGCATTGTATGTTTACAAGCAGCATAATCCTGATTATGATCCATGGGAGCAGCCATGGGAGAACAGCTCTTCGCCAATTAACATAGGCGCAGAAAAAGAAGATAAAGACGAAGAAGCTAGTAAGCCAGTAGAAGCTTAATAGCTTAACTGTTTATAAAAATGAGTGGCGGTAGATTTATTTGAGAACCTGCCGCCACTCGTTTTTTATTTTGTTTTTTATTTTGTGTTTTATCTAAATATTTTTAGAACCAAGAAGAATGAGGTCGAGTATTCCATTCGATTCCTCTTGTATTGTCTGCAATCTCTCTAGTGTTGTTAGCAATTGCACTTGTATTGTCTGCAATAATAAAGCCATTAACACATTGTATAGTTTGAAGAACGTTAGAAATCTTCTGTAGCTTAATCATCTCTTCTTGATTCTCAAGCATTGTCTTCTGATTATCGACCATGGCATTTAGCTTTTGCCTCATATCCATTTGATTATTAAGAACTTGGTTATGATATTGATCTCGCTTGTATGCAGTAATCATCTCTTTGATTGTATCTGCCTCGTGATTCTTAACTAGAGAAATAAAATATTCAACAGAATCTAAAACATAGTAATCATTTGGATACCACGAAGAAGTTTCTGCAAGCATATGCTCTTTAATGTCATTCATTTCTTTGTATAATGCACTACGACGTTCGTCAACCATGTTATTGTGTTGAACAATCTGATCATTCTTTTCTTTAATTTGTGCATTTAATTCAGAAACACGTTTTTCTTCTTTATTGTTATCGCGATTAATTTTTTTATTATATTTTTTAACAATAATCGCAGCCACAATAGCTGCAACAATAAATGCAATAACATTAATAGCAGCATAAATTACGAACGATCCAATATTGTTGTATTTAACCGAAAAATTATAAGTATTCCACAATCCACTAAGCCAAGCTAATATAAGCAGAACAAGTAAGACTCTTCCTATATTTAACATTGTTTTGCTATTCTTTGCTTTTCCAACAGCAAATACAGCTGTTATAACTACGCAAAAAATAAGTCCGTTAATATTGCCGCTTAATGCAGTAATAACTCCGAATACGATGCTAAAGGCTATACCAGCCATAAAAAGACCATAATCAGATTTTTCTTTAGCGCTGTCTGTTTTGATAAGTTTTTTAAGAATAAGTTGCTGTTCAGATAGTAATTGTCGTTTTTCTTTTTCTGCTTGCATAAACAAGCTAAGTTTTTCATTAAACTTTTGTATATAATCCCTTACAGAATATAATCCGTTTAATAATTCGGCACCTTCTGGGAGCAAACTATGCTGCATATTTTCTTCTACAGACATATTTTTTCCTTAATCTTAGATTAATTAAAACGTATATTTACCGCGTTATATTGTATGACTTTAAGATTACAAGTAACACATTTTATAAAAGATTGAAGAACGCATAAAGCGCATAAAACATATAAAAAGAGCAGCGGAAAAATGTTTCCACTGCTCTTTTTATTTATTTAATGGCTATTACAGTCATTAGCGCCTTTTGCTTATTCAGCAGTTGGAAGAGCGCCAGTGTGCCAAATGCGATCGAGGTAATCTTCGATAGAGCGATCAGAAGAGAAGTAACCAGAGTTGGCTACGTTCAAAACCGCCATGCGAGCCCACTTCATTGGATCGCGGTAAGTTTCCTCAATTTGAGCTTGAATATCCATGTAAGAGCTGAAGTCAGCCATTGCCATGAAGTAATCGTGGGTAAGCCAATCGTTGACGAGTGGTTCGTACGCGCTCTTGTCGCCGTTGGAGAATGTGCCGTCAGCAACCATGTCTACAGCAGTCTTCAAGCGAGGATCGGACTCATAGTACTTACGGGAGCCGCCGTGATCGTAGCCTTCAGCGTAGAGCTTCTCAACCTCGTCAACAGTCATGCCGAAGAGGAAGAAGTTCTCAGCGCCAACGCGCTCGCGAATCTCAACGTTTGCACCATCGAGAGTACCAACAGTCAAAGCACCGTTCAAAGCGAACTTCATGTTACCAGTGCCAGAAGCTTCCTTACCAGCTTGAGAAATCTGCTCATCCAAATCGGTTGCAGGAATCAAGTTCATAGCAAGTTCAATGTTGTAGTTTGGTGGGAAGAACACTGCGAGCTTTCCTTTGCAAGCTGGGTCGTTGTTCACAACGCGGGCAACATTGTTGATGAGCTGAATCGTAAGCTTTGCCATAGCATAGCCTGGAGCAGACTTAGCACCGAAGAACACGGTGCGTGGAAGCATCTTGTCTACGTCGATTGTGCCATTCTTGATTCCAGCGTATGTGGAGATAACCTGGAGGATCTTCATGGACTGGCGCTTATACTCGTGCAAACGCTTAACAATGGTGTTGAACATTGTGTCTGGGTTGATCTCAAAGCCATACTTCTGCTTTGCAAAATCAACGAAGGCAAGCTTGTTTTCCTGCTTGACCTTAGCGAACTTCTTCACGAAGGATGGATCGTCAGCCAATGGCTTCAAGCCTTCAAGAAGCTCCAAATCGCCCTGCCATGCGTCTGTGCCCAAGCCCTCAGTAATAAGAGCAGACATGCGTGGGTTGCTCAAGCGAACGAAACGACGAGGAGTTACGCCGTTAGTAACGTTCTTGAACTTATCTGGGTAAACGCTGGAGAAGTCCTTTAATGTAACATCCTTCAACAACTCAGAGTGAAGCTCAGCAACGCCATTAACGTAAGAGCCGCCGTAGGTAGCCAAGTAAGCCATGCGAACTACAGCACCTTCGCCATTTTCGTCGGCGTCGGTAGCAATGCGCATGCGCTCAACTTGATCTTCGGAAACGCCCTTGCTGCGAAGCTCGTTGCGGAACTGCTCGCTAATGCCCTGAATAATCTCAAGGTGGCGTGGCAAAAGTTCGCCAATAAGCTTGGCTGGCCAAACTTCCAAAGCTTCTGGAAGAAGCGTGTGGCAAGTGTAGTTGAATGTCTTAGTAGTAATGCCCCAAGCGGTGTTCCAATCGTAGCCGTACTCGTCCATAAGAACGCGCATAAGCTCTGGAATACCAATAACTGGGTGAGTATCGTTCAACTGGAAGTTGATCTTGCTTGGGAAGGTTGTAAGATCTGGCTTATCTTGACCAGGATAGAATACGCGAATAGCGTCGTGAATAGAAGCAGCTACGAAGAAGTATTGCTGCTCAAGACGCAAAGCCTTGCCCTGTGGAGTGGAATCTTCTGGATAAAGAATCTTAGAAATGTTTTCTGCTTCAACCTGTGGCTTAACAGCATCCAAGTACTCAGACTTGTTGAATGTGAGCAAATCAAATTCGTCGTAAGACTTAGAAGTCCACAAGCGAAGAGTGTTTACGCGACCAGAGTTGTAGCCTGGAACCATGTAGTCAACTGGAACTGCGCGAACAGCCCATGCTGGCTTCCAAACGCGCTTGCCGTTTTCTTCAACAACTTCGCCGCCGAAGTTAACGCGCTGATCTCGACCATAGTCGATGTGGCCCCATGGCTCTTCGTTGCTAAGCCAGTAATCAGGAGTTTCTACCTGCTTACCCTGCTCGTCGAAGCGCTGCTTAAAAATGCCGTAACGATATTGGATGCCGTAGCCGAATGCTGGAACGCCGATAGAGGCGAGCGAGTCAATAAAGCAGGCTGCGAGACGACCCAAACCGCCGTTACCTAAACCTGGCTCATACTCAGCATCGATAACATCTTTTGGCTCAAAACCAAGCTTTGTAACAGCCTTGTTGAATTGATCGGTAAGGCCAGCGTTAAGCAAAGCATTTTCAAGCTGCTTGCCCATTAAGAACTCTGCGCTTAAATAGCCAACAGCCTTTGTGTTTCCGTTAATCATGTCATGCTGTGTCTGCATCCAAGAGTCCATCAAATGACGACGGACAGCGGTAGCAGCGGCAACATACACATCAGCCGTAGTGGCCTGTTCTGGGGTGACACCCTGGGTGTACTTCAGATGTTCTTGAAGTTCTTTGGCAAATGCCGCCGCAGTAGTCTTGGCTTTCGGCGCGACGTGTTTAGTCATATTTGACTCCTTGTGCCGTGAATAATATATTTACCTAAAATGTGCGAATAGCAACCCTTGATTATGTTGGTTGTAGCCGCGCCAAATTGCACTTAACAAGAAGGTACGCGGCAATGCACACGTTTTCATTATTGATGATACCACAACCCCAAACCCTTATTAAGAATTATTCACAATATAGCTTTTGCAAAACACTGTTAAAATCGCAGATAATAGTCAGATAATTTATGAGATAATTCAAGTATGGCTGTTATACGAGAAGCGGATATAAGCGGCGCTAAAAAATCGTTTGAAACGTGGGCAAATAGCGCAAAATCTTATATAAATTCTATGAAAATAGATTCTACGAACAGTAAAAAAGATTTGTGTTGCGTAAATTCTAATAAGATTGGCGTTAGCGTAAATGATGAAGCAATGGCTGTTAGATATTCGCTTTATGTGCTAGAGCATATAGCTCCTGGTTGCGCTGTGGAAGTAAGAGTGGCCCCTTGGGGAGCTGTAAAAATCTTAGAAGGTCCACATTCGGATCCGCACAATTTAACGCCGCCAGATGTTATAGAGCTTGACCCAGATGTTTGGTTGCGACTTTCTTGCGCAATAACAAAGTGGGACTACGAGCAGCAAATTGGAAATATAAGCGCAGTTGGAGAGCGAGACGATTTAAGCAATTTGCTGCCCGAACTTACAAAAGTCCTTTTTAATAATTAAGGCGAGTATGCCTATTTGCAACCTACCTATTTGCTTATCTACTTATATAAGTAAGTGTTTTTGCGCAAATTTTTGTGTAAAAACTTGCGCAAATTTTGTGCAAAACTCACTTGTTCTTATGCATAAAATTAGGCATCGGCATAGGAATGTGATGATGAACAACGCCAGAATTACTAGACGACTTGTCTTTAGTAGCGGCTTGAGCTGCGGATTGGGCTGCCCACTTTGCGTAATCGTCTAAGTCGTCATCTCCACTCGAAACGGAATCGTGCAAGCTGCCAGCGTTATCATTACCAGCATTAGTGTTGGTGTCTTTAGAATCGTCTTTTACAGAAGAACTTTCGGAATTATCTTGATTATCTAGATAATCCTCATTCTTGTAGCTATCAGATTCAAACGGATCGAAGGATCCTTGACCAGGCTCGTGAGTATTAAGCTCTTTAGCAAGCTCGTCGTAATCCGTATCGGTCGTCAGGTATTTGAGCTTACGGGCAATTTTCTGTTGCTTTGCCTTCTGTCGTCCGCGGCCCATCTGACCCCCTCTAATTTACCGAAACAATCAATTCATCACACAAGAGCGTACCACTTTGCCGCAACAGAGTATATTGTCTGAGCGAACTTTTACCATAAAAGCCATATTTTAGGCGTAAAAATCGCAAGAAAAATTGCGTGTGTAAGGAGTTAGAAATGGTAGAAGAAGCACAGGTTACAGCTGCTGGAAACGAGATAAGCGCAAGCTTTGTGGCAGCTCAAAAACGTTCAGATGCAACACTTGAGAAGCTAAAAGCAAATCCTAGCTCCTTTACAATGCTTACGGGAGATAGGCCAACAGGAAGACTTCACTTAGGTCATTATTTTGGTTCGATTCGTGAGCGTGTCGCAATGCAAAATCTTGGCGTAAACACAAACGTGATTATTGCTGACTATCAGGTGATTACAGATAGAGATACTGTTGAACACGTAGAAGATAACGTGCTAAACCTTGTTCTTGACTACATGGCTGCTGGAATTGACCCTAAAAAAACCATGATTTTTACGCATTCCGCTGTGCCTGCAGAAAATCAGCTTATGTTGCCATTTTTGTCTTTAGTTACAGAAGCAGAATTGCATAGAAATCCTACCGTTAAAGCCGAAATGGAGGCTTCGGGTCACGCTTTAACAGGACTTTTGCTTACGTACCCAGTGCATCAAGCTTGCGATATTCTGTTTTGCAAGGCAAACGTTGTGCCAATTGGCAAAGATAATTTGCCACATATTGAGATTACGCGCACGATTGCTCGCAGATTTAACGAGAGATACGCAAAGAAGAATCCTGTTTTTCCAGAGCCAGCTGCGATTCTTTCGGATACGCCAGAAATTCCAGGATTGGATGGTCGCAAGATGAGCAAGTCTTACGGAAACTCGATTATGCTTGGCGCAACTGCAGAAGAAACAGCAAAGTTGATTAAGAAGAGCCCAACTGATTCCGAGAGAATGATTACTTTTGACCCAGTAGCTCGTCCACAAGTTTCGGCACTTTTGACTACTGCGGGTTTGGTTACGGGCAGGGATCCAAAAGATATTGCGCAAGAAATCGGCAACGCGGGCGCTGGAGCGCTAAAAGCGTATGTTATTGAATCTGTGAACAACTTCCTTGCTCCACACCGCGAGCGTAGAGCGGAATTGGCAAAAGATATGGATGCGATTCGAGATATTTTGCACGATGGAAATGCAAGAGCTGCTGCGATTGCGCAAGAAACACTTGATCAAGTGCGCGAAGCAATGAATATGAAGTATTGATTAATTCTTGCTCGATTGCATACAAATAAAACGCCCAGTAGCAGCTGGGCGTTTTATGTTTATTAGCTTATGGCTATTATGACTATGGCTAAATGTCGTATCGCCAGCTTTTATCTGTTATAACGCGCGCAACTGCAAGTCCTAATGGCAAGCAAATAATCACCATAAACGCGCGGAAGGTCCAGTCTAAAGCAGGAAGAGTATTAAACTGACCGAGATAGAACATTGCGCGATACATATAAAGTCCAGGAACCATAATCACAATAGATGGAACCGTAAGACCAATGCGCGGATAGCCCAAGTATTGCGGCGCCCAGCCTCTATGCACAATTGCACGCCAAGCGGAAGCTAAAAGACCAGCAAGCAAAGCGCCAGTAAACGCTGCAATCTCTGCAGCTACGCCAAAATCAGCCATTGTTAAGCGCAAAGTATCGGTAATTGCTCCGATTATTCCAGCAACAAAACACATTCGTTGAGGAGAATTAAACAGAACGGAGAATCCCCACACGCCTGCAAACGCTGTAATCATTCTAAGAACAGCATTAAGCCAAGGGTTTAAGCCAAGTGGAGTAAAGCCTTGAGGGTCCAACTGAACAAGACTTGCAACCATCCATCCTGCAAGAGTACCCATTAGAATAATCGCCATTGTGTAGCAAAGTCGCTGAATGCCAGAAGGAAAATCAATCTTAGCAATATCTAAGCCGCCTGTAATAAGCGGGAAGCCTGGAATCACAAACAAAACAGAGCCAATATAAGCTGTATTGTGATGCAAAGCAGAAGGGTCAAAGCAACCAATAATGCGCAAAGAAGCAATGCAACTTAAAGCGCCAACAGCAACAGCAATAAACGTTACAACGAATTGGTTTATATGATGCATAAACATGCGTCTTCTAACGTAGTGGCCGATTCCCGCGCCAATAAAAGCGCCAAGCATATCGTAAGCGCCGCCGCCAAGCAAAAATGCGAAGGATGCGCATGCTACTGCAGACGCAAGGCCAGCAAACCAAGGTTTATAAAGAGGCTTGCGGTTTTTGATTAAGTCTAAGCGGTCGTGAACTTGACGAACTGTAAGTGGCGCGGAGAAATCGCCAGCAGGATTTGCGTTAGAGGAAGTAGAAGAATTGTTTTTAAGATCTGAATTCAAATTATTTTGGCTATTTTGGCTATTTTGGTCATTTTGGCCATTCTTGACATTTTGAACGTGAGAAAAATGCTCAACATACGTTTTTTCTGGCTGAAGCGCAAAAATCCCGCGAGGTTTTTCTTTGCGAATAGCCTCTTGAATTGCCATTTTTTCTTCGACTTTTGCAGCGTGCTCCTCCGACTGCTTAGCTGTTTGAACAATCGCGTTCTCGTTACTGCTAGCTTGAAGAGT
Organism: Gardnerella sialicivorans subsp. sialicivorans; assembly: GCF_056746795.1. Lineage (NCBI taxonomy): Bacteria > Bacillati > Actinomycetota > Actinomycetes > Bifidobacteriales > Bifidobacteriaceae > Gardnerella > Gardnerella sialicivorans. Next base: position 57,322 of record NZ_JBWPXA010000008.1, on the reverse strand, counting down.
ATCCACTAATTCTTTGGAAACAGTGGCTTTTGAATGGTATAAGGAATCGTTTCCAAGCTTAACGTTAAACCAATCTGCAAAGTGCTCAAGAAGCCAGATTCTCTCCGTGTTTACGCCAGTAGTAGGCAAGTCAACAACTTCTGTAATTCGCTCGTGCTTATCTGTGCAAGTTGCTTCAATATCTGTTAGATTAACGTCTGCACGAACGTTCACGCCCATAGGTTCGCCAACCCTATGCATAAGCTCGCGAACGCGGTAGCTTCCAGTGCCAGCGCCTAAACCTAAAGCGCCAACACGAATAATAATGCTGGATTTTGCTGCAATTCCAGCTTGCGTAACTGGTTTATCCCAATCGCGCTCAACATCTTCCATATCTAGCGGAATCGCGTGCGTTTGAAAACGGCCAGAAGGCTTTCCAACAATATGGCCAGTCGAAAGTATTTTTGGCTTATTACTATCGCTGTTACTACTACTGCTATTACTATCGCTGCTATCCGCGTTATTCTCTTCTATGCTCACAATTTTTTAGTATACGCATTGCATTGCCTATAAAAATTTATATAAAAAATTTATATAAAAAATCAGTCCTAAGGTCGGTTCACAATTATTTTGGAATCTCGCTGGAAACAAAGGCTGTGGGCTTGCAACTTTTGACCTAAATAACCGCGGAGGAGCCGTGGAAGTCGAATGACCAAGCAACCTTATGACTAGCACAAGGAGGTCTGATGACAACTCAAAATCAACAGGTAACTCCAGCAGACGCAACGATTGTAACGTCTGGTTTAGGGCGAAAAGGCCCCGAGGAGCGCGAACTGCCAGCATCGCTTAAGCAAGACATGGATTTGTGCTTGCATATTCTGCGCGATGTTTTAGGCGAATTTGATGAAAAATTATTAACCGTATTTGACGAAGTGCGCTTAAATGCTGTAGACGCAAGTGCAGCACACTTTAATCAAATGCTTGATGCTCAAGAAACAGAAAACGACGGACTAAGCAAGGCTGTAGAAAAAATCAATGGCATGGATTTGCCAGATATGCAATTGCTTGCGCGCGCGTTTGCTACATACTTCCATCTTGCAAATCTTTGCGAAGAAAACTACAGGGTTTCTGTGCTACATCAGCGCGAATGCGACGTTGAGGATTCCAATCCAGTGGATCCAGTGAACGAGCTAACTTGCGCATATCACAAGTTGCTTACAGAAATGAGCCCTGCGCAAGCTAAGGAATTACTTGCAAAGCTTGAGTTCCACCCAGTTTTTACTGCGCACCCAACAGAAGCTAGGCGCAAGGCTGTAGCTGGTAAAATCCGCAGAATATCGCAGCTTTTAAGTAAGCACAATACTTTAGGTGGATCGGATAAGCGCGAGAATTATCGTAAGCTATACAACGAGATTGACGCATTGCTTCGTACGTCTCCAATCGCACTTAAAAAGCCAACTCCTGTTGAAGAAGCGGACACGATTCTAGACATTTTTGACGCCACTTTGTTCAACACGATTCCGCTGGTTTATCGCAGATTTGACGATTGGTTGCTAGGTAAGAAGGCTGGCTTAGTGCCACCGCGTTGCCCAGCGTTCTTCCATCCAGGAAGCTGGATTGGCTCCGATAGAGACGGAAATCCAAACGTTACAGCAAAAGTTAGCAGGCAAGTTGCTAGAAAGTTTAGCGACCACGTTCTTGCTGCCCTAGAAGAGCGCACGCGTGAAGTTGGAAAATGCTTAACAATGGAAACACGCACAACTCCTCCAAGCGTTGAGCTTTTGGAGCTTTGGAATCGCCAGCGAGAAATGAGCGAGCAGCTAACGGAAAGCGCATCCGACGTTTCCAACAGCGAGCCGCATAGAGCCGTTATGCTTGTTATGGCAGATCGTTTGCACAGAACGATTAGCCGAGATACAGACTTGATGTATCATTCTTGCGAAGATTTTATTGAAGACTTGCACATTGTGCAAAGGTCGCTTGCGGCTGCTGGCGATTCGCGCGCGGCTTATGGTCCGTTGCAAGATCTTATTTGGCAGGCGCAAACATTTGGATTCCACATGGTGGAAATGGAGTTCCGTCAGCATTCGCTCGTGCATTCTCGCGCTTTGGAAGATATTCGCGAACACGGTTTGCATGGGGAGCGCGGCCCGCTTCAGCCAATGACTCGCGAAGTTCTAGACACTTTCCGCGCGCTTGGTGCTATTCAAAAGCGAAATGGTATGCGCGCTGCTCGCCGCTACATTATATCGTTTGCAAAGTCTGCTCAGCATGTTCGCGATGTGTTTGAGCTTAATCGCCTTGCGTTTGCTCACCCACAAGATGCGCCAACAATCGACGTAATCCCACTTTTTGAGCAGCTTGAAGACTTGCAAAATTCGGTTAATGTTCTGGAAGAAATCATTAAGATTCCAGAAGTTCAAGCTCGCTTAAAGGCCACTGGCCGCAAGATGGAAGTTATGCTCGGCTACTCCGACTCTTCCAAAGACGCAGGCCCGACTTCTGCAACGCTTGCTTTGCATTCTGCTCAAGAGCGTATTGCTCAGTGGGCTAAAAAGCACGATATTGACTTAACGCTGTTCCACGGCCGCGGTGGCGCTGTTGGACGAGGCGGCGGTCCTGCAAACCGTGCTGTTTTGGCTCAGCCAGTTGGGTCGGTAAATTGCAGATTTAAGCTTACTGAGCAAGGCGAGGTTATTTTTGCTCGCTACGGAAATCCAATTTTGGCGATTCGCCACTTGGAATCTGTTGCTGCAGCAACTTTGCTTCAGTCTGCTCCAAGCGTGGAGAAAACAAACACAGAGATGACGCATAAGTATGCGGATATGGCTCAAAAGCTTGATGTTGCAGCGCATAATCGTTTTATTGATTTGCTTCAAACAGATGACTTTACGCCGTGGTTCTCAACCGTTACTCCGCTTAGCGAGATTGGTTTGCTTCCAATCGGCTCTCGCCCTGCAAAGCGAGGCCTTGGCGCAAAGTCTTTGGATGATTTGCGTACAATCCCGTGGGTTTTCTCTTGGGCTCAAGCTCGAATAAACTTGGCAGCGTGGTACGGCTTGGGTACAGCTTGCGAAAAGTTTGGCGACTTGCAAACTTTGCGCAAAGCGTACGAAGAGTGGCCACTTTTCAGCACTTTTATTGACAACATTGAGATGTCTTTGGCTAAAACGGATGAGCGCATTGCTCGCATGTATCTAAGCCTTGGAGATCGCGAAGATTTGAGCGATAAGGTGCTTTCGGAAATGCAACTTACGCGCAAGTGGGTTTTGCAAATTGTTGGAGATAAGTGGCCGTTGCAACATCGCCATGTGCTTGGCCAGGCGATCCGCGTGCGCTCGCCTTACGTGGACGCGCTTTCTGTAATTCAGTCACTTGCATTGCATAAGCTGCGCAACAAGGTAGATAAAGAAGAGCTTAGCGAAAGTCAGCAAGCAGAGTTTATTTACTTGATTCTTTGCACAGTTTCTGGTGTTGCTGCAGGCTTGCAAAACACTGGATGATTTTAATAAATCACTGAATCAAGAAGGCTCTCGTATTTGCGAATTGCAATACGGGAGCTTTTTGATAATAGGCTTATATTCTTAAACAAAATTCTTATTTACTACGAAAGATACAATATATTCTAAGTCAAAAATTTTAAACTTTAAGCAACTGAAAATATTGCCAATGCCAGTGTAGGAGGTAATAATGCAAAAAGAAGTCAGCGAAGATTTTGCTAATGAAGATTCAGTTTTAGCTACATCGGTATTAAGCGCAATGCTTGCGGGGAATCGCAAATTTGCAGACGGCAATTCAGCGCATGCAGGCGTAAATTCAGAATCGCGCATGAAACTTATTGACGGTCAGTATCCTGGAGCTGTTGTGCTTTCGTGCGCAGATTCGCGAGTTGCTCCAGAATTTATATTTGACGCTGGTTTGGGCGATATTTTTTCTGTTCGTACAGCTGGAGAAGTGTTGGATGATGCCGTAATAGCTTCGCTAGAATACGCTGTAAGTGATTTGGGAGTAAAAGTGTTGGTTATGCTTGGGCATGAGCATTGCGGCGCTGTACAGGCTGTTTTGCCGAATGTGCAAAAGCTGGTTTCTGAATGCGGCGAAGATAAAACAAGCGAAATAATTGAGTCGAGCGAGTCAATATTGCTGCGTTCTTTAGGACCTGCTGCGCTTGCAGGTGTTGAGGAAAATTTAGATACAGATGATATTGAACGTATTCACGTGTCTAATATTTTGGCTGAAATTTGCGAAAAATCACAAATAATTCGCGAAGCTGTTTTCAAAGACGCTTTGATGCTTGTTGGAGCAAGGTATCGAATGAGTGACGGCTTGGTGGAAGTATTGTCATGCTAAAAACAGAAACCGAAGCAAAAACAACGAGCCAAGTAGAAAAAGCAAGTAAAGCAAAACAAGCAAATTCTGCAAACTACCTATATTTGATTATAGGGATTCCTTTTATTTCTTTGATTATTGCAATGCTACCTGCTTTGCAAGCGCGCAACCCGTGGTTGCCTGTAAACACTGTTATTAGGGGTGTTTCTGGTTTGCTTTTGCAAGCTGTTCCGTTTACGTTGATTGGTGTTCTTGTTTCTGCTGCTGTAGAAACGTGGGTTACGGAAGATTTTATTGAAAAACACGCTCCAAAGTCTATTGCAAACGGCTTTTTAGCTGCGATTCTTGCAGGTGTATGTGTTCCTGTTTGCGATTGCGTTGTTGTTCCAACTTTTTCTCGTCTTGTTGCGCGAAAGCTGCCATTGCCTTGTGCTGTAACGTTTTTGTGCGCTGTTCCAGTGGTAAATCCTGTTTCTATTTGGGCTACTTGGTACGCGTTTGCGGATGTTCCAGCAGTTGCTGTAACTCGAGTGGCTTTGGGTGTTGGTGTGGCTCTTTTAGTGGGTGTTAGCTTTGTGATTTTTCCTGTAAAGTCGCAAGTTTTAAGGCGAAATGTATTGGAAAAAGTTCGTGCTGATTGTGCGGATTGCGGCGGCTGCAATAAGTCGCAAAGTGGCCATTCTTCGTATAAAAATTCTTCTAGCTTTAAGTCTGGTATTAAAAATAGTTTGAAAACTTATGCACGTCACATTTATTTAGATTTTATGCGACTAATGCCAATAATTTTGTTTGGAACAGTAGTAGCTTCGATTATTCGAGTTTGGCTTGGCGCAGATCCTGCATCAAAAGTTAACACAACAACTGTTTTTGTTGCAATTCCAGCAATGATGTTAATAGCGTATGCAAGCTCACTTTGCTCCAGTTCCGACGCTGTAATCGCGCGCTCTTTGGCCTCCTCGCTTCCAATGAGTTCAGTAATTGTTTTTCTGCTTTTTGGGCCAATGCTAGACATAAAAAATACGCTTATGCTTGTTGAAGATTGCAAAACTAGCTTTGTTTTGCGCTTAATTGCAACGATTGTTGTGTTCTGTTTGTTTGCGGCGCTTATTGTTCATTTTGCGTGGGGAGTAATGCTATGAGTAACGCTGTTAATAGTGCTGTTAATAGTGCTGTGATTGATATAAATTCCGCAAATTCTGCAAAATTGTCTAAAAAAATTACCTTTGCAAGCATTGTTCAAGCATTGTGTTTATTTTGTTTTTCTGCAACTTTAATGCACAGTGCTCTAAGTGGATCTTATGCAATTTTGACTACTCCGCGCGCGTTTGCTTATCTTATTTTTGCTGCGATTTTGCTTTTGGTTTTGGGAATTTGCTCACTTTTTGGACTTTTTCCTGCACATGTTAAAGATTGCAAAAAAATAATGGTTTCAATTGTAGTGCCAATGCTTATTATTTTAATCCCATTGCAAATGTCTCAATCTGCGCTTGCGAGTGGTTTTGCAAAGTCGGCAGGTTTTGACGAGTATGCTTCTGGTCGCGCAATAGCAATCGCGTCTAATCGTAAAAATAACAAAAAAAATTTAAGCGGATTAGATGTAGTTAATAAAAAAATTGTTGTTGCAGACGATGATTTTGGCAATTGGTACAACGAAATTGACCATAATTTTGATAAATACAAAGATTATACGATTGTTGTAAAAGGGTTTATAAGCAAAGAATCTACGCTTTCTAAAGATCAAGTTCGCATATCTAGACAGTTTATGTCTTGTTGCATTTTAGATATGTCTCCGTTTGGTTTTGTTGCGCAAATGCCCAAAAATATGCGATTTGAGCATCATCAATGGGTTGTTGTTAAAGCCAAAATAGCTCTTGGAAAAGTTGGGCTAAAAGGTTATTCGCAAGATGGAATTGTTCTTAAAGTTGAATCCGCTAGCGATTTGAATAAAGCGCCTTCGGGGTATTTCTATAGAACTTGATTGTGAGTATTTGTTTATTATCCGCATATTATCAACATTATAAACATTATCAATATTGCTTTTATACGCACTTTTTATATGAGCTAAATTCAACTAAGATAGCAAGTATGTCGTTGGGTTTTAACATTGCACTCATTGTTGTGTTCCTTTTGTTTGGTTCAATATTTGCAGCAACCGAACTTGCGCTTGTTAACTTGCGATCGTCGCAGCTGGATCGCATGGAAGCACAGGATGCGCGAGGAGCGCGCGTAGCAAAAATCGCCCGCGATCCAAACACTTTTCTTTCCACTCTTCAAATCGGAGTTACGCTTTCTGGTTTTCTTTCGGCATCTTTTGGCGAATCTGCAATAGCACCTCATGTTGTGCCATTAGTGGAGTCTTGGGGTGTTTCAAAACATGTAGCAGGCCCGCTTACGACTATTGTTTTAACGCTCATAATATCGTATTTTTCAATCGTAATTTCTGAGCTTGTTCCAAAAAGAATCGCAATGCAAAGATCGGAGCAAATCGCAAGGGCTGTTGTTCCTGCAGTAGACGTGTTCTCTAAAATATGCAAGCCTCTAATATGGTTGATTGCTAAGAATACCAACGGTTTTGTGCGCCTTCTTGGGTTTGATCCAAACGAAAAAGAAAGTGAAGTTTCCGACGAAGAGTTGCGCGTTTTAGTTAATTCCAATAAAAAACTTAGTCAAGATGAGCGCACGATTTTAGACGATGTTTTTGACGCTTCCGAGACGATTGTTGCAGAAGTCATGCGTCCGCGTGCAGACGTTGAGTTTTTGGATGGCTCACTAAGCCTAGAAGATGCTGCTGCAAAAATTAGGGAATTGCCATATTCTAGATATCCGGTAACAGGCAAGGATTTTGATGATGTTATTGGATTTGTCCACGTTCGAGATTTGCTGGATGTTAAAGATCCAAACGCAAAAACGGTAGCAGACGTAACTAGAGAGGGAATAAGTCTGCCTGGAACATCTAAGTTGCTTCCAAGTCTTGAGCTTCTTAGAAAGCGAGGTGTTCATCTTGCGGTTGTTATTGACGAATATGGCGGAACGGATGGCATTGTAACTCTTGAAGACATGACCGAGGAATTGGTTGGAGATATTCGAGACGAGTACGACTTGCCAGATGAGTCTGATTTAAGCCGTGATAGTAAGTCTACGGCGTTTGTAAACGGAGTAGCTACTGTTGATGGCGGAATGACGATTGAAGACTTTGCAGACGTTACTGGAATCGAATTGGAAGATGGCCCTTACGAAACGGTTGCAGGGTATTTTCTGGCTCGCACAGGCTCGATGGGTAAGGTTGGCGCTGTTTTGCACGATGCGGATGGCTACGATATGACTGTTGCAGAAGTGGATGGTCGTAGAATTGCCACTATTGAAGTTAGAAAAACAGAGCAAAATAAAGATTTGAACAAAATTAATAACAAAAATTAATAAAAAACAAAAAATGGAGGATACTATGGCTTTAATGCATATTGTGCCAGGTTTAGACGAAGTTTCTAGTGAGAAAGCTATTGCGGTTTTGCAAAATCGCTTAAGCCACGAGCAGGAAGCTGCTTTAGTCTTAAAGCATGCGCATTGGAATGTTACAGGCCCAGACTTTATTGCAGTTCACGAAATGCTTGACCCACAAGTTGCAGAAGTTTTGGCTCAAGCAGATGAGACAGCTGAGCGAATTGCAACTCTTGGAGGCTCGCCATTGGGTCGCGCGGACGATGTTGTTGCATCGCGCACATGGAAGCGTTTTTCTCTTAGTGGCAGAAAATCCACTAAAGAATATTTGCAAGCATTAATTGAGTATTACAACGATATGATTGCGGACGATAGAAATGCCATTGCACAGCTTGATAATCTTGATATTGTTAGCTCAAATATTATTCAAGACCATGTTCAGCAGCTTGAAAAGTTCCAGTGGTTTATGCGCAGTCATTTAGAGTAATTTTGTAGAATAATTTTGCGACACGCTTAGATTTGCTATTTGACATTTTTGTTTCATGTGCTAATCTAACTACTTGTATGTTTTCAACATACAAGTTGGGCCCGTAGCTCAGGTGGTTAGAGCGCATCCCTGATAAGGATGAGGTCGGAGGTTCAAGTCCTCCCGGGCCCACGAAATTGAACATCTTGTTCTTTTTCTCCAATGGGGCTATGGCGCAGCTGGTAGCGCATCTGCTTTGCAAGCAGAGGGTCAGGAGTTCGAGTCTCCTTAGCTCCACAAACAGGGTTTCTAGCCAATCGCTAGAAGCCCTTTTTCGTACATGCGCTCAGTGTTGCCTTTTGCGCGTGTTACTTGGCTTTGCACACGTCTTGTTATGTGAGAATGCTTCTCATCAATGGTTGTTGTTAATATATTCATTAACAAATAAACATAAGTATCTTTACGCCGTGTATTGAGTGCGCTATTTAATTTGTGCTCAATGGGTTAACAAGGCGTGAAATCGTGTGTTAGCAGCGTCTTAAGCGGTTAGCCTGATCAGCGTAAGGAAAGTGTATGCGTAAACTTTTATCGTATTGCCGTCGTGCTCCTCAATTAGTAATAGTTTTAGTTTTGTTCCCGTTTATTGCGGCGTTTTATTCTAGAAATCTGACTTTTATACTCGATTTTTGCAAAGTTATAAGCAAGACGTTTACTTTCCTACTTTCGTTAATAAATTTTGATTTTAATGTGCAAATAAGCCTTACAATCGGGCAAAGTATAATAACATGTTTAGTTTTATACACATGTGTTAAGTCTCTTTTAAGTATGATTGATGATTTGGCGCATGGCACACTTGGAATTGACTTGCTCGCGTTTGTTGCATTGCTTGCAACGCTTTGTATAGGCGAATTTTGGGCAAGTTATTTGATTGTTGTAATGGTGTTTACAGGCGAAGCAATCGAAGACTTTGCGCAAGATGCAGCGCAGAAAAATCTATCTCTTTTAGTAAATGCGTCTCCTCAAACCGCGCATTTAATGACACTTCCTGGAATAGTGTGCGGTGAATCTTGTGAGCAATGTGCTCTGCTTGATCATAGTCATTTTAGAAAAGTCAGCGATGAATCTTCTCTAGAGGCATCGCAAGAACCTCAAGATTTTACTAGTTGTGAATCGTGTAAAAAATGTAACAATAACTCTAAAGAATGCCCAATATTGCAAGATGTAAAGTCTTCTAGCCAATTACAAAGATTCAAAACAGTTCCAGTTGAAGATCTAAAAATTGGCAATGTAATAGTTGTTCTTCCTGGAGAAACAGTTCCTGTAGACGGTGAGCTTTTAAGCGGTTCTGCGGTTTTAGACACAAGCGCAATAAATGGCGAATCGCTTCCGCGCGAAGTGTTTGCTGGCGCGCAAGTGTTGTCTGGGTGCGTAAATGGCGGCGTTGTGTTGATTATGCGCGTAACTAAGTTATCGCAAAATTCGCAATACCAAAAAATCATGAAGTTGGTGGAATCTGCAAGAAGTTCCAAGGCTGCTGTGGTTCGATTTGCGGATATGCTTTCCGTTCCATTTACGGTGCTTTCTTTTGTGATTGCATTTAGCGCTTGGACTGTATCTGGGCAGGCTTTAAGATTTGCGCAAGTGTTGGTGCTAGCTACGCCTTGCCCGCTATTAATTGCTGTGCCAGTGGCATTTATGGCAGGAACAGGAAGACTTGCAAAGCTTGGAATTGTTGTAAAAAGTCAGGATGTTTTAGAGCAATTAAGTTGCGTAAGTGATGTTTTCTTCGACAAAACAGGAACGCTTACTGTTAAGCAGCCTCAAGTTGTTAGAGTGGATTTAGTGAATCATAAAGATAGCGAAAATCAGGAAAATCAAGAAAATAGTGGGTTGCAAAATAGGATACTAATGTTTGCTGGTGTTCTGGAAACCTACTCGCAGCACATTCTTGCAGGAGGAATTGCAAAAGCTGGAGCAGATCTTTGGCAAAACGCGCATCCATCTGCTATTCCGCAACTTCCAAGCGTGCGAGAATACCCAGTTATAAGCGGTGTTAAAGAAACTGCTGGGCAAGGTATATGCGCAAGTGTGGATGGTATAAACGTTAGAGTTGGGCGAAAAAGCTACGTTTTGAATGCGTGCGCTGGCAAGCTCGCGGAAAAGTCGCAAGACTCCGAAGATAAAGCTATGCTTGCAAATATAGAAAATATAGAAAACGCAAAAAATATATCAAAAATAGAAAGCAACTTTGAAAAACTTGCTGCCGACGAAATGGCAACATACGTTTCTTTTGATGGCAAACTTGTTGGTCGAATCGTTCTAAAAGACGTGCCTAGAGAAAATGCAAAATCAACGATTCAAAAACTAAAGGAGCTTGGCATTCGTTCAATAAGCATGCTTACAGGAGACGGCTTGCAAGCTGCTCAAACAATAGCAAAAAGCGTTGGGATTGAGCGAGTAAAGGCTAATTTGCTACCGCAAGACAAACTTGAGTGCATAAAACAGCACTATAGTGATTACAAAAATGCGTATGATTACGGCATCTTTAGAAGCTTCATTAATAAGAAAAAAGATAAGTGCGTAACGATGATGGTTGGAGATGGCGTAAACGATGCTCCAGTTTTGGCTGCAGCAAACATTGGTGTGGCTTTAACAGATGGCACGGATACAGCGGCTTCGGAGTGCGCGCAAGTTGTGATTATGAACAACAACATTTATGCTGTAGCAAACGCTGTAAGTGTTGCAAAACACACGAAGCGAGTTATGGTTCAGGCGGTTATGCTGGGAATTGGTTTGGCTGTTATAAGCATGATTGCAGCGGCTTTTGGGATGATTCCTGCGGTTCTTGGGGCAATGATGCAAGAGATGATTGATGTTGTGTCAATTTTATGGGCGCTAACAGCGTTGAAAGGCAAGCGTGCGTGATTTTGCGTGCGTAAGTGCGAATGTGAATATGTGCATAAGTAGCAAGAGTTTATATGTGTAAATGCGAATATGTGGATAAGCGCAATCGCGTATAAGCAATAAATGTGTATAAGTGACAATATTCACTTTGCTCTTTTCTTGAATGAGACAAGGCGCTAGTCTAAGTAGTGGAGCATTTAAGGAAGCGATTTTTATTTCAATCTTCAAAAAGATTAGGCTTAAGAATGCTCGAAACACGCAAAATGTAATGTTTTAACATAACAAAAGTTAAATAACAACATTTGAATACAAAATTTGAATAACAACATGGGAAAATTTATGGAAACGAATTATAATGCGGATTCGCACGAATTGCGAATCGCAGTTATTGGCGCGGGGCCTGCTGGAATTTACTCGTCAGATATTTTTCTTCGTCAGCTTAAAAAACTAGGCGACGGCATGGGCTTGGGTACGGCCGCTAGGATCGATTTATTTGAAAAGCTACCAGTGCCATTTGGCCTGGTTCGATATGGCGTTGCTCCAGACCATCCGAGTATAAAATTTATTGCAGATGCATTAGCTAAAACGCTTGATAATCCAAATATTCACTTGTATGCGAATGTTGAATTTGGCAAAGATATTACATTAGAAGATTTATTGCCGCGATATGACGCAATTCTTTTTGCTACGGGCGCTGTAGAAGATAAGCCGCTTAATATTCCAGGAGCATCGTTGAACGGCGTGTATGGCGCTGCAAAGTTTGTGGAATGGTACGACGGGTATCCTACCAGTGAGCGCACGTGGCCGCTTGATGCAAGCGAAGTGGCTGTTATTGGTGGCGGAAACGTTGCTATGGATGTTGCGCGCGAGCTTTTGCGAGATGCGGATTATCTTAGAGAGCACACGGATATTTCCGACGACGTTTACAATGGTTTGCTTAAAAACCAGGCTAAAACACTTCACTTGTTTATTCGACGAGGCGTTGCTCAAGCTAAGTTCTCGGTACAAGAATTGCGCGAGATGGGAAAGCTTTCTGGTGTGCAAATAGTTGTAAACGAGAGCGATTTTGATTTGGATGACGAAACAATTGATGTTGCTGGAAAAGACAAATTGACTCGCCAAATGGTAGAAGAGCTTTTTGCTATACGCGATTTGAGTGAAGATATGGAAGATGGTGGAAACGTTGACTTTGAGGGCAATCCTGCAAATAAGCGCTACATTATTCACTTTAACGCAACTCCAGTTGAGATTTTAGGCAAAGATGGGCGAGTGCGTGCGATTCGAGTAGAGCGCACATCTACAAGCGCGGATGGCAAAATGACTTGCACTGGCGAGTTTGAAGAATACCCAGTTCAGGCGGTTTATCACGCGATTGGATATAAGCCTGCGCAAGTTAGTGGAGTTGCTTACGATTCTGCTCGCGCTCTTCTTGCAAATAGCGATGGTAGGATTTTAACTTCTGCGCAAAACGGGAATGTTCGCTCGCGCTTGTATGCAACTGGTTGGGCTAAGCGAGGACCAGTTGGGTTGATTGGTTCTACAAAATCGGACGCTTTGCAAATTGTTGAAAATATGCTGGAAGACTTGGCAAAAAGTTCGGTCGAAGAATGTGAATCCGCGCTTCCTGCGCTTCCTGGGCGATTGGCAACAGATAGAGACCCTAAGTCTATTGAAAATCTTCTTGCATCTAGAGGAGTCAAAGTGGTTGATTTTGAGGGGTGGAAGAGGATTGATGCTTTTGAGGTTGAATCTGGATTAGCGGAAAATCGCGCTCGCAAAAAAGTCGTATCTAAACAAATGCTTATGGATATAGCGGAAATTAAACAATAGTTTATTGCATTTATAGGCGTGTTTGAATATAAGCATTGTCTATAAGCATTAAATATACAGTTTTCATTCAGCAAAATTACAGATGCGATTATTAGAATCAAAATCATGTTTGGCAACATGGGTATGCGCTATTTCAATAATTTGAAAACAGTAGTGTTGTTTTCTCTAATATGGCTATTTGCTGCTTTGCTGTGGATTGTTGCTGGATTGCAGCTGTCGATGCTTGTTTGGTTTGCAATTATTGCAATAATTTTAAGCTTATGCGCTTATTGGCTTTCTGGAAAAGTTGCCACGTGCATTATGAGTGCTAGCGAAATTAGCGAGAACGACGAACTTGTTTTATACGGCATTGTTCGCGAGATTTCTGCGCAAATCGAAAAGCCTATGCCGCGCCTTTATGTTGCTCCAACAGACAGTCCAAATATTTTTGCAATTGGTAGATGTGAGCGTCACGCAACTATTTGCTGCACTCGTGGTCTTTTGAATATTCTAAATGAGCGCGAGTTGCGTGGCGTTGTAAGCCATGAGCTTATTCATGTTTATAATCACGATATTTTGAATTCAACGGTTGCATCTGCAATTGCAACGGTTATTACGTATTTTGGGTACATGCTTATGTATTCGGGTAGTGAGTGCGCAAAATCTGCTAAAAGGCGTTGCCCTGTACTAAAGGTTATTGGCAAGGTTTTAAGTGCCATTTTTGTGCCGCTTGGTTCTCTATTTGTTAAGCTTGCGATTTCTAGAGCGCGCGAGCTGGATGCAGATCGAAGTGCAAGTATGCTTACTGGCGACCCTGCGGCTTTGGCTTCTGCGCTAAACAAAATTTCCTACGGAGCTAAGATACATAAGATGGATTTGCATTCAGGAGTGCAAGCCGTTGCGTCTTTGATGATTATTAATCCGTTTGCAGCTTGTGATTCTAGGCTGTTAAAGATGTTTTCTAGGCAGCCAGATGTTAAAAAGCGAGTTGACTGCTTGATGCTTATGGCTAGTAAAATGGAGAATCTTGTGCAAGAAGATGCTCGTGGGGAAGTAGATTACGTTGAGCCAGAGGGCGATAGCGTGTTTCGTTTTAAGAATGGTGCTAAATACGATATTAAATACAGCAAAGGCGTTTCTGGCGGAGTTGTAGCGGTTAGCGGAGCGTGATATTCTTAGATGGTTTGCTTTTTAGATTGATTCTTTGGCACTTATTTGCTTGTTTGCAGGCAGATTATTTTGGAGGATTAGTCGCAAGCAACCGAACATGCGGACATAGTTCATCGGTAGAATGGAAGCTTCCCAAGCTTCAGAGGCGGGTTCGATTCCCGTTGTCCGCTCCAATTAAAAACGTTGATATATCAACGTTTTTGGCTTGTTTTTATGGCTCAAAAATAGGTTAAATGTGCAAATAGTGTGAAAATAATGTGCAAAATTCTGTGATTTTTTTTTTAATATTGACACGAAAATCTTAGCTAAATTAAAATCGTATTAAATCCGCTATGGCAGGGGATTTGATTTGTTGTTATTTGATTTGTTAGGAGGTTTTTATGTTAGATATGTTGTTTGCGCTTGTTGCTGTTGTATCAATGTTAATAGGTTTAGTTTTGTCTGTAATGCTTTGGGTTAAAAGCAGCAAGTCAGTTAAAGAATTGTATAAAAACGCATATGTATATGCAATTATTGATGTTGTATTAGGCGTATTGTCGTATATATCTTATGTTGTAACTATCAATTCTGTAGATGTTGATGTGCGTGAGTTCTACACAAATTATTTCACGGCGCCATTGATTGTTCTTGCTGTTCTTGTTGTAAGTATTGCTGCTATAACTCTTTTTAAGAGTAAAAAAATAGCTATGTAAAATAACTAGATTAAACAGTTTATCAAATAATAATAGCCTTCTGAGTTTAATTAAGATTCAGAAGGCTATGTTTGTTATATGTTGTGTTTGATTTGCTTGTGATTTGTTGATTTTGGTATGAATTTTGTGTGTGATATTAGACAAAATATGCATAAATCGTAGTTTTTGTACATTGGATGTATAAAAAATTGTACATCGGATGTACAAAAAATACGTTTTTTGTGTATACAAGTTCTTATAATCGCACAGTTGCAATGCGATGCATTTGAGTGAATAAATAAAGACCAGCTTGGTTGTTTGCAAGCAATTTAGTCGCAAGCACAAAGATTTATCAGACGTCTGACGAATTGTAGTGCGATTGGTGTAATCTACGAATCAAAAGACAAATCGAAAGATAAGTCGAAAGACAAATCAGAATACAATCAGCTACGATTTCAAGGAGGATATCATGCTGAAAGCTAAGTTTGTTGTAGGCGCGTACGCATCGTTGCCAAAAACTCGCGAAGATCAAGAAAAATACTACGATTTGTTGGGTAAACAAAACTGGATTGACGGAACGGAGATTCCATACCCAGGAGATTTGGCAGATCCAAAAAATCGCGCGTGGTTAGCAAGCGTAATACCATCGCATTGGCATGCAAACACGATTACGGCAATTCCTGGAACAATGCGTCACATAAACTTTGATCCAGATCCAGAATTTGGACTTGCAAGCCCAAGTGAAGAAGGCAGGCATCGCGCGCTGGCTTTCTTTAAGGATATTCGCGAAGCAATCGCAAACGTTGTAGACATTAGAGATAGCTGCGATATATCTCATGTAGAAATCCACACAGCGCCAACTCGTTTAGCTCAGGCGGATGCAATGAAAAAGTCGTTAGAAGAACTCGCGCAGCTCGATTGGTGTGGAGCAAAGCTAGTGATTGAACATTGCGATAGATATATTGAAGGACAGAATTCGGAAAAAGGATTCCTGCCTCTAGAAGAAGAGATTCAAATTGCAAAAGATGCTGGAGTTGGAATCACAATCAACTGGGGAAGAAGCGTTGTAGAAGAGCGAAATGCTAAAGCGGCAGTAGAGCACGTGCGTGCAGCAAGGCAGGCTGGCGTTCTGCAAGGATTAATGTTCTCGGGAGCTGGTCCAAATGCAACGCAATACGGATACGAGTGGATTGATGGCCATTTGCCAATGAATCCAGATGAGCCGACTTCGTTAATGACGTCTAAAGAAATTCAAGATACCACTCGCGAGGCGCTAAAAGACGATTACGCAATCGACTATTTGGGCGCAAAAGTGTGCGTTCCGCAAGACGCGAGCGTTGAAGAGCGCTTGGGGTATTTGGCGCGCATTCATGACGCTGTGGTCGCTGCGCAGGCTGAGTAAATAGGTAAAGTCGAGTAAACAGTAAAAATAAGGTCGCAAACGCAAGAAAGAAAACGGAAATTAGTTATGGACGAAATAAAAGATTCTCGCTCTACGTATCTTGCTTTTGACATAGGCGGAACAAAAATCGCGTACGGATTGGTGACTTTGCCAGAGTCTACAGAGTCCGCAGAGTCTAACTTTGGCAAAGAAAGCGCAGATTGTGCGTCTCCAACAGTAGAAGACTATGGCTCTATGCCAACCGAAGCTGCAAAAGGCGGAGAAGATATAAAGAATCGCCTAGTAGCTTGCGCAAAGCAAATATTGGAAGATGTGGCAAAAAGTGGCAAAACCATTAGTGGAATTGGAATAGCAGCTGCAGGAGTGCCAAATAGCAAAACTGGCGAAATCGTAGCAGCTACCGACATTTTGCCAGGTTGGAGAGGTCAGCGAATTTACGACGCATTTAAGCGCGTAACCGATTTGCCAGTTTATATGATTGGCGACGTTGGTGGTCACGGCCTTGGAGAGGCGATTTACGGAGCAGGCCGCGGAAAATCGATTGTGTTTTCTGTTGGCATAGGCACTGGAATTGGCGGCGCGATTATTGTAAACGGCAAGCTGTTTACGGGTGCGCATGGAGTTGCAGGACACGCTGGCCACGTTGTTAGCGATTTGGGAGTTGGCTTTGACTGCTCTTGCGGAGCGCATGCTGGTCATATTGAGCCAGTTGCCTCTGGAACTGGGCTTGCCACTCTTTACAACAGCAATCTTCCGCAAGGCACCGAGCTTGCGAAAAACGGCTACGAGGTTTGTGTGCGCGCGAATTCCGGTCAGGATGCGCATGCTGAAGAAACACTGGCTAGAAGCGGCAAAGCCTTGGGACAGTGCGTTGCAGGAATGGCGAATCTTATAGATCCAGACGTGATTGTGCTTTCGGGGTCTGTTGTAGAAGCTGGCGATATTTGGTGGAATGCTATGCGCGCTGGGTTTGAAGATTCGGCATTAACGTTGATTAAAAGCACGCCGATTGTTAAGGGCAAGCTTGGTGGATCTGCTCCTTTGATTGGTGCGGCTTTTGCTGTTCACTCAAATCGTGTTTAATCGCGTTTAATCGCATCTAGATGCGTTAGGTAGCGTTTAATCGCGTTTGATTGCGTTTAATTTTGTTTAGTTTAGTCATATTTGAAAAAAGGAGGAATCTATATGAATCCTGTGATTGAAAAAATCAAGGGCGGCTTAGTCGTTAGCTGCCAGGCATACCCTGGAGAGCCGCTAAGGCACCCAGAAACAATGGCGCAAATGGCAATGGCTGCCGTAGAAGGTGGAGCTGTTGGTATTAGATGCCAAGGATTGTCGGATATTTCCGCGATTAAAGGGCAAGTTGATGTTCCTGTAATCGGAATTTGGAAAGACGGACACGAAGGTGTTTACATAACTCCGACTTTGCGCCACGCACGCTGCTGTGCTGCTGCTGGGGCGGATATTATTGCGATTGACGCTACAGATAGGCCGCGCCCAGATGGGCTCACTTACGAGCAAACTGTTCGCGCGTTGCACGACGAAGGCATAGTTGTTATGGCAGATTGCGGCAACTTCGACGACGCTAAGCGCGCGGCTGATTGTGGAACGGATATTATATCTACCACTTTGGCTGGCACTTCTCCTGGAAGGCCAAAAACGGATGGCCCAGATTTTGAGCTTTTAGGCCAGATTTTGCAAGCTTTCCCAAATTATCCAATTATTTGCGAAGGACGTATTCATACTCCAGATCAGTTGCACAAGGTTATGCAAATGGGCGCTTGGGCTGCTGTTGTTGGAACTGCGATTACGCACCCAACGTCGATTACGCGCTGGTTTGCAGCAAAATTGTAGGCGGCGAGTTGGCAGGCGGATGCGGTTTAGTGCGTTAAGGAAAAGTCGCAAGCTTCCGCAGATTCGCCGAGCGTGCGTAAGTAACAAATAAATAAAAATAGTGGTTATATGTGTGTCGATTATGTGCGATTTTGTTCTGATTTTTTGTACTTCAAAAAATAATCAAAATTTTCACAAATTCGACACACGCATAACTTGACATCAGACATCAGACCTCTTATGTTTGAAGTAACGTGAAAATAACGCACGCGCTATAATTTAATATGTTTTCGCATTCGAAGACGAAATGCAAAAAACCCAAACTCAATGGTGAGGAGAAAATATGGCACGAATTAACTCGAAGCTGACCGTGGCAATCGCCGCTGGTGTGGCCGCATTAATGATGCTTTCTGGCTGCGGTGGAGCTAAATCCCACAAGGCAGCAAAAGCAAAGACTGCTGTTAAAGACACGATTACCGCACAGGTTGCATACGCAAGCCGCGACTTTGCGCCGTCTACTACCTCTGGCGCGTTGCCAATGGCAGCAAACTGGCACGTTACAGAGCCACTTTACGCTCTTGATTACAGCAACTTTAAGGTTTTCAACGCTCTTGCAAAGGGTGAGCCAAAGAAGATTTCCGATACTGAATACGAAGTAACAATTCGCGATGCTGCTAAGTTCTCGGACGGAACGGAAGTAACAGCGGCAGATGTAGTGTCTTCCTTTAAGCGCACAACCGCAAAGGGCAGCCTTTACATCTCTATGCTCGACTTTATTGACTCTGTAGAAGCAAAAGACAATCGTCACGTAATCTTTAAGCTAAAGAAGGCGTTCCCACTGTTCAAGCAGCGCCTTGCTTTGATTCAGATTGTTCCATCTGCAAAGTCTGATGCAGATCTTAAGAATATGCCAATCGGATCTGGCCCATGGAAGTACGTATCGATTACAGATAACCAAGTAAAGTTTGAGCGCAACGATCTTTACAACGGCAAGTACAAGGCACAGACCAAGAAGATGGTTTGGAACGTAACCGTTGACGATACTGCTCGCGTAACCGCAATGCAAGGTGGCAAGACCGACGTAATGGAAATGGTTCCAGCACAGGCATTCAACACTTTGAAGGCATCTGGATCTGAGCTTAAGACCGCACAGGGCTTCACTCTTCCATTCCTTATGTTCAACACAAAGCAGAAGCCATTCGACGACAAGCGAGTTCGCCAAGCTGCTCTCTACGCAATTGACGTAAATAAGCTTATTACCAACCAGATGAGCGGCCAGGGCGAGGCAGCAACAAGCTTCTTGCCAAAGAACTACGCAAATTACCACAAGGCAAAGAACGTTTACACCAAGAATGTTGCTAAGGCAAAGAGCTTGCTTAAGGAAGCTGGCGTAAGTGGCCCACTAAAGTTCACTCTTTACACAACAGACCACACTTGGATTACTCAGCTTGCTCCACAAATCAAGAATGATCTTGCAGAGATTGGTATGGATGTAGAAATCAAGTCCATGAAGTCTTCTGCACTTTACCCACAGATTACCGACCGCGACGATGCAAACTACTCCATGGTTCTTGCTCCAGGCGATCCATCCGTGTTTGGCAACGACCCAGACTTGCTTATGAGCTGGTGGTACGGCGACAACGCTTGGACCCGTCAGCGCACATTCTGGAAGAGCTCCGAAGGATACGCAAAGCTCCACAAGCTTATGGACGAAGCTCTTGAAGCATCCAAGCCAGCAGATCGCCAGAAGTATTGGAACCAGTGCTTCGACTTGATTAGCGACGAAGTGCCTCTGTACCCACTCTTCCATCGTAAGACTACGACTGCTGTAAAGAAGGGCGCATTGGCTGAGTGGAATGCAATAGGCTCCACTGGCATCAACCTTGTAAAAGCAAAGCTAACAAAGTAGGTGCAAGCCAAAGTAACAAACTTCATTTTCCCTAACCTCTAACCGCAAAACCGGCCCAACTGTTTACCTTTCTCGCCTTTGTGCAGATGGGCCGGTTTTGTTATGCAAAAAATAACAATTTTCTTCAATGGATGTGTGGATGTCTTATGAGTAATTTTCTTAGACTTTTAGGTAGGCGACTAATCGCCCTGCCGTTCATGGCATTCGGTGTTACGTTCCTCGTATTCTTCCTTATGTCATTTTCTAAATACGATCCAGCAGTTGCAGCATTAGGCGAAAATTCGTCTCCAGCAGCTCTGGCAGCCTTCCGCCACGAAATGGGATACGACAGGCCATGGTGGGAGCAGTTTGGGTCCTACATAGTTGGACTCTTCCAAGGAAACATGGGTGTTTATGGCGTAAACAAGGATTCCGTAGCTCAGCGAGTGGCGGACGCCTTCCCAATCACCTTGCAACTAACCTTCATTGGCTTGTTAATCGCAATAGTCTTTGCAGTAATCTTTGGCGTTTTTGCAGCGCTTTACCGCGATACTTGGGTTGACCAAACGGTTCGCGTGCTTTCGATTATTGCAATCGCAACTCCATCCTTCTGGCTCGGCGTTCTTTTGATTTACGTCTTGCAAATCAAGCTCGCATGGCTCCCAGGTTCTGGCGATTTTGTACCGTTCTTTGAAGATCCAGAAGCGTACATTGCAAGAATGGCAATGCCTTGCTTCGCATTAGGCCTTCCAGTAGCAGGTCAGCTTACGCGAATCATACGAACCTCGATGGTAGAAGAATTGGATAAGGATTATGTGCGAACCGCAATCGGCGCAGGTATTCCAAAGAGCGTAGTGGTTGCTAGAAACGTGTTCCGCAACGCTTTGATTACACCAATCACAACTCTTGGTATGAAGATTGGTTACCTTATGGGTGGCGCAATCGTTATCGAAGTTATTTTTGCACTCCCAGGAATGGGTACCGCAATGTTTGACGGTATTAATGGCAACCAGCCAATGCTTGTGCAAGGCGTTGTTTTGGTTGTTGCAATCGCATTCATCTTTATAAACATTATTGTTGATTTGCTTTACGTGCTAATCAACCCAAGAATTAGGACGGTGTGACATGCTATTTGGAAAAAGTCAGGTAGTAGATGCCGCATCTAAGCCAGGCATCAAATTTAACAGATTTAAGAGCATGAGCTTAGGATCTAAAATATCTCTTATTGTGATTGCAATACTGGCATTCTGCGCAGTATTCGCGAGATTCTTAGCGCCATGCGACCCAGTAAAGATTACGCAAAACTATCAGCCGCCAACAGGAGCGCACTGGTTCGGCACCGATAACCTTGGTAGAGACGTGTTCTCGCGCGTTATGTACGGCGCTCGCTACTCGTTGGTAATCGGCTTGTCGTCTGTACTCTTTGCATTAGTGATGGGCTCAATAATCGGCGCAATCGCAGCTGTAAGCCGCACTTGGATATCTGAGCTTATAATGCGATTGATTGATATAGTAATGTCAATCCCAGGAATCGCATTAGCGGCTGTGTGCCTTGCAATTCTTGGACAATCCATGATTGGTATCATCATTTCCATTGGCGTGCTTTACGTTCCACAAATCGCAAGAATTGTGCGCGCAAACATTATAAGCGAATATGGAAAAGACTATGTGCGTGCAGTAATCGTTTCTGGCGCTCGCGCACCTTGGATTTTGCTCAAGCACGTAACGCGTAATATTGCAGCTCCAGTTATGGTGTTCACAACGCTTTCTGTTGCAGACGCAATCGTGTTCGAAGCTTCTCTTAGCTTCATCAACGCTGGTATTCCAGAGCCAACGCCAACATGGGGCAACATTTTGTCTTCTGCTAAGGCAGGCGTTATCTTCGGATACTGGTGGCAGGCATTGTTCCCAGGCTTAGCAATCATGATTACCGTTTTGTGCCTCAACATTCTTTCTGAGGGAATTACGGATGCAATGGTTGCAGCTCCAACCGCTCCAGTAGCTAAGACTGCTGCAGATGCGGATGCGGCTCGCAAGGAAGATAGGATTCTCACCGACCCAGTGGCAGCTTACAAGGAGCAGCACGACGCTTTGGTTGAGTCTTTGGCAAAGCTTCGCGAGGCTGAGTTAAAGCGCACGGATCGCTTGCAACCAACGTCTACTGAGCCTCCAGTTATTGAGGTTAAAGACTTGTGCATTCAGTTCCCACGCTACGGCAGCGTAAATGTTGTAGACCACTTGAGCTTCTCTGTTCGCCCAGGCGAAACAATGGGCTTGGTTGGCGAATCTGGTTGCGGTAAGTCAATCACTTCGCTTGCGATTATGGGCTTGCTTGATCCAAAAGCTAAGATTAGCGGACAAATTCTGTTTAATGGCAAGGATCTTGTAAAGCTTAGCCCAAAGGAGCACAATGCTTTGCGCGGCCACGAGATTGCAATGGTTTACCAAGACGCGTTGTCTTCCTTAAACCCATCAATGCTTATTAAAGCGCAAATGAAGCAGCTAACTTCTAGAGGTGGCACTCGTAGCGCCGAAGAGTTGCTGGAGCTTGTAGGCTTGGATCCAAAGCGCACGCTTGAATCCTACCCGCACGAGCTTTCTGGCGGCCAGCGTCAGCGCGTGTTGATTGCAATGGCACTTACGCGAGATCCAAAGTTGATAATCGCAGATGAGCCAACAACCGCTTTGGATGTTACTGTTCAAAAGCAGGTGATTGACCTTCTTAACGAATTGCGCGAGAAGCTTGGATTCGCAATGGTGTTTGTAAGCCACGATTTGGCTCTTGTTGCCAAGGTTGCGCACTCGATTACCGTAATGTACGCAGGCCAGGTTGTTGAGCAAGGCTCCACCAAGGAAATTCTCACCGATCCGCATCACGAGTACACGCGCGGCTTGCTTGGCTCCGTAACTTCCATTGAGGCTGGTGCTCCAAGATTGCATCAGGTTCCAGGAACGGTTCCAAGCCCATCCGACTTCCCTAAGGGAGATCGATTCGCACCGCGTTCTTCTCATCCAGATCAAGGACTTGACGTGCGCCCAGTAATGAAGCGCATTCCAGGAACGTGGCACTTCTACGCTGCGCCTCCAGAGCCTGAATCGGATGTACCTTCTGCAATTTTGACCGCCTCCGATAAAGGAGATGTGCGATGAACATGAATGTTAATGACGCAAACAAAACTCAAAGCGAAAATGGCGATGTTCCAATCATCGAGCTGCGCGACGCCGAAGTGGTGTTCACTACTCGAGCAGGATCTGGCTTGTTCCACAAGAATAAGATTACGGCCGTAAACAAGGTGAATCTTAAGCTTATGCCAGGCAAGACGATTGGTATTGTTGGCGAATCTGGTTGCGGAAAGTCTACTACTGCAAACATTATGTGCGGCCTTCAGCAAGTTACAAGCGGTAAGGTTTTGTTCAAAGGTCAAGACGTTACGCATAGAACTGCAAAAGAGCGCATGGATATTGGACGCGTGGTCTCCGTTGTGTTCCAGGATCCAGCAATGGCTTTGAATGCTCGTATGAGTGTGATTGACCAGTTGATTGATCCGCTTGTTGTGCACAAGATTGGAAGCAAGGCTGAGCGCGATGCTAGAGCCAAGGAGCTAATCCGAATGGTTGGTTTGCCTCATTCTGTTCTTGGCGCTTTGCCAGGTCAGCTTTCTGGCGGCCAGCGTCAGCGCGTGGCAATCGCTCGTGCTCTTTCGCTTAACCCAGATGCAATAATCGCAGATGAGCCAACTTCCGCTTTGGATGTTTCTGTGCGTGCTCAGATTTTGAATCTTCTTTCCGACTTAAAGAAGAAGCTGAATCTTTCCATGGTGTTTATTAGCCACGATATTCAAACAATCCGATACATATCCGACGAAGTTGTTGTTATGAATCACGGAACAATTGTTGAGCGCGGCGAAACTCACCAAGTGATTAACAATCCGCAAGATGAGTACACAAAGATTTTGATGGGCGCGGCTCCTTCGCTGTTGCATCCAACGGAAGAAGAGTGCAAGTAAGCGGCAAGCGTTAGTCGCTAGTCGATAGTCGCTGGCTTAAATGCGCGGGCGGTCTGTTAAGACCTTGCAGTAAATCCATGCAGGCCGCCCACTAATTCCAAAATCTAAAATCAATAAATCAATAAATCAATAAGTCATAAATAATAAAAAATACGAAAGAAGTTTAATCATGACAGAAAAATTCCACGGTGTTATTCCACCAGTAGTTACGCCATTAACGGCAGACGGCGAAGTAGACGTTGTTAGCTTTGAGCGTTCGCTTAACCGAATGATTGAGGCGGGCGTAGATGGCTTGTTCACGCTTGGATCTTCCGGCGAAGTGGCATTTAGCACAGATAAGCGCCGTCGCGAAATTATTGAAACCGTAATGCGTATTGTTGACGGTCGCGTGCCAGTGCTGGTTGGGTGCATCGATACGGAAACAAACCGCGTTATTGAGCACGCAAAGGAAGCTAAGGAGCTTGGAGCAGCTGCAATCGTTGCAACAGCTCCATTCTACGCACTCGGCGGCATGGCAGAAGTTGAGCGCCACTTCCGTCTTATTCACGAAGCCGTTCCAGATTTGCCTCTGTTTGCTTACGATATTCCAGTTTGCGTGCACACAAAGCTCCCAGGCGCTTTGCTTGTAAAGCTTGGTAAAGATGGCGTGCTTGCAGGCGTTAAGGATTCTTCCAACGACGACGTGTCGTTCAGGTTCCTTGTAGACGACAACAATAAGGCTGGCCACCCATTGACTTTGCTCACGGGTCAAGAGGTTGTTGTTGACGGCGCATACATGGCTGGCGCAGACGGTTCTGTTCCAGGACTTGCAAACGTTGAGGCCACTGGCTACGTGCGCATGTGGAAGGCCGCTCAGGCTGGTGATTGGGCAACGGTTAAGAAGGAGCAGGATTGGCTTGCTGCTTTGATGCGAATCGTTACTGTTCCTAGCGGGGTGGCAGGCTTTGGCGCTGGCGTTGGAGCATTTAAGACCGCAATGGCATTGCTTGGCGTGTTCGACACAAATCAGATGCCAAATCCAGTCTGCCCACTTAAGGGAGAAAACGTTGAAGCCGTGGCTCGCGTTCTTAAGGAAGTTGGCTTGACTTTGGCAAAGACTCCGCAAGAAGTGAGCGATTCCACAAAGTAACGTCTTAAGTGGTTTTAATTAGATTAATAATTTATTAGATTAATAATTTAAATCACTTAAATAAAAATTCGTTTATTTATTGGCGTTTATCTATTGGCATAGTAAGTAAATAGCGTTGCGGTGTGCGTTAATTCGTATGCCGCAATGCTAATAATTGCTAATAATTGCTAATGATTTCTTAAAATTGCTGATTAATGTTGCTTAAAAATTGCTAATTAAAGCTTTAAAGGAGAAGCAAAGATGGCAGAAGTTATTATTGTAAAAGATCAAGATGAAGCAGGCGAGCTTTACGCAAAAGCTGTTGTAGATTTGATTAGTCGCAAGCCAGACGCAGTGCTGGGCTTGGCTACTGGATCGAGTCCATTAAAGGCCTACGAACATCTGGCAAAGCTTGTTAAAGAAAATAATGTTGACGTAAGTCGCGTGCGCGGATTTGCGCTTGACGAATACATTGGATTGCCATTAGAGCACGAGCAGTCTTACCACAGCACAATTCGCAGAACCGTAACAGACTTAATCGGCCTAAATCCAAATTTAGTGCACGTTCCAGGAGATGTTCTTAACGGAGCGCCATTAAGCGAAGGCAGCAAGATCGCGCACGCTGGAGCAGACTACGATGCTGCCATTGCGGCCGCTGGTGGAATCGACGTGCAAATCTTGGGAATTGGCTCCGATGGCCACGTTGGATTCAACGAGCCAGGATCTTCGCTTGCATCTGGTACGCGCGTTAAAACACTAACCGAGCAGACTCGCGTAGATAATCGCAGATTTTTCGACGGAGATATTAACCAGGTTCCAACTCATTGCATAACGCAAGGAATTGGAACGATTTTGCGCGCTAAGCATCTTGTTCTTCTTGCATTTGGCTCTAATAAGGCAGACGCGGTGGCAGCAACGCTAGAAGGCGGAGTAAGCTCGCTATGCCCAGCTTCCGCGCTTCAAATGCATCCGCACGCAACTGTGATTGTAGACGAAGACGCAGCAAGCAATCTTAAGTTGGCAGACTACTATCGTTGGGTGTATGCAAATAAGCCATCTTGGCAGGGAATCTGATACTCAAGTCTAAAATTTAGTAACGTATTCAAAAGCACAAACTTCAAAAGCACAATCGCAGGTGAGTGAAATGTCAAAAAATGCATATTTAGATGCCGTAAATAAGATTGATGATTCACTAAAATCAAGTGAGGAACGCAATTTTGTAGTGCGCAACGTGAGCGTTGTAGACGCGCGCGGAATTGTTCCTAACGCTTGGATTTTAGTTAAAGATGGCGTGATTCTAGAAACTGGCATTTTAGACGAAGATCTTGCGCTGGCGATTAATGCTTGCGGATTGCGCGCATCTGACTTAAGCGTTGTAGACGGGCGTGGCTGCTTTGCTGCGCCAGGCTACATTGATTTGCACGCTCACGGTGCCTGGGAACATTCGTTTGACGACGGCGCCGAAGGGATTGCCATTGCACGCGCGTATCACATGCTTCACGGAACAACTAGGCAAGTTCTTAGCTTGATTACAAATCCTCTTGACGTAATGCAAGAGAATTTGCGTACTGTTAAGCGTGTTATGCAAACGCGACCAGATGTGCTTGGATCTCACTTGGAGGGGCCGTTCTTGGCGCTTTCTAGAAAAGGCGCGCACGACCCTAATTGCCTAGTGGACCCTACTCCCGAGCGTGTTGAAGCGCTGCTTGAGGCGGCAGATGGCACTTTGCGCCAAATTACTTTGGCTCCAGAGCGCGTACATGGTATGGAAGCTATTAAGCGCTTTGTGCAAGCTGGAGTGATTCCAGCAGTGGGGCATTGCGATGCGGATTATCAAACAGCGCGCGCGGCTTTTAACGCTGGCTCTACGCTTATGACTCACATGTTTAACGCTATGAACGGCATTCATCACCGCAAGCCAGGTCCAATTCCTGCAGCCTTGGAGGATTCGCGCGTAACGATTGAGCTTATTAACGACGGCTTCCACGTTGAAAACCCAGTTTTGCGAATGGCGTTTAAGGCGGCGGCTGGGAGGATTGCGTTTGTAACGGATGCTATGGCTGCAACGGGATGCGCGGATGGCGCCTACAAGCTTGGCGCTTTAGACGTTACGGTTACGGGCGGCCACGCAAGGCTTGTTTCTAATGGCGCTATTGCTGGATCTACTTTGATTCTAGAAGTTGCTATTAAGCGCGCTGTTAAAGAGCTTGGAATTGGTTTGCCAGAGGCGATTGCTGCGGCAACTCTTGTTCCTGCTCGCGTGCTTGGAGTAGATAAGCCGAACGCTATAACTAGTGCTCCTTTGGGCTTGGTTGAAAAGGGATATGCTGCCGATTTGCTTTTGCTTAATCCAGGAACTTTGGCAGTTGAGCACGTTTGGTGCGACGGCCATAAAATTTCGTAACGGAAATCGTATCGTTGCGATTAATTGTGATGCTGTAGTACTCAGGCATCACCATTGAAGATGAAAGAACCGCTCTCGTTAAGTGAGCGGTTCTTCCATTTATTTAGTTCTTTTGCAGTCTATTAAGCAAAATAGACTGAATCGGTTCGTAATGGCTATTTACAGCCTGCCTATACCCGTCTGCGTCTCCCGCAATAGCTGTTTTTAGCATAAGCTCGTGCGCTCTAGCCGTCTTTTCAAGCTCGTCCGAAACTTCCAACCCCAATTGCGGCAAAACAGCCATATGCACAAGCCACAAGCATCGCACGAATTGCTCTGCAATCGTATTGTTTACCGCGCGCAAAATGCCTGTGTGGAAAGCAATGTCTTGTTCCAAGAACGTTTTTCCAGCATGCGCTTCTTTAGTCATTATTTCCGAAAGCGCTTCCAGCTCTGGCTGCTGCGTTCCCTTAAGTGACTCAACCACCTTATCCGCGCATCCAAGGTCTAGGAATTTTCGCATTTCTACAACGTTGCTTAAGTCTTCAAAATTCTTATTAATGGAGATTAAGGAGCGAAAAGCGAGTGTTTCCACCATTGGGTCCAAAGACAAGGAGCCAACAAACATGCCTTTTCCTTGCTTAACTTCCACAATGTTAAGTGCTTCCAGCTTGCGAATCGCCTCGCGCACCGATGACCTTGAAGCGCCAATCAAATTGCATAGCATTGGTTCAGTTGGCAGCATGTCTTTTGGTTGCAAGCGTTCTCTTAAAATAAGCGATCTGATTGCGTCCATTGTTTCATCGCAGCGCTTTCTTGCTGCGATTGGAGCGGAGTTAGAGCTTGCTTGCAATAACGATAAGCGGTCTAGCGTTGTCATCTCATCGTCTTCGCGTCTGCTAAATGTCTCTTCCATTTTGGCTCCTTTCAGTTCGCGTGAGTCTTCTCTCTTTTGTATCTTCCATTTTTTCGTTTGTGTGTATTTTGTTTTTTTGTACTTTGTTTTTGAAACCTGTTTGCAAACTATCTTGCCGCCAAAGCGAGGAATCTATTGCTGTTATATAAATCCCAGTAGTCTCTCTTTCCCACAGTAGTTGCAAAGTTCGTTTATTGCTAGAGCTAAGGCATTGATAAACGTGGTGGAATGGGTTTATGCACACGCTTTTTTCCCACGTTTGCCCGCCGTCGTAGCTGAATCGCACAACTCCGCGTCCGCGGTAAGGCATCATTTGGCTCGCGTTTGCAAATGCTATGCAGTCTGCGTTTTGTGCGTTTCCCTCGTTTTCGCTGCTAAAGCAGGTTGCGCTAGGCTGGCTGAATATTTCGGGCAAGCTTGTGTCAAAAATCAGCTCGCTCCACGTTTCCCCGCAATCATGACTAATGGCTTTGCCTACGCATCCCGAACGATTTTGATTGCGGAAGAAAGCTAGAATATCGCCATTTTTGCGCTCAACAAACACGGTTTCGGAGCTGGTTGCATCGTTATCTTGCATTGTTACAGGATCTACGATTTTTCCGTTTATTAATCGCCCTTCGTTAATCATTTTGCCTCGGCTCCACGTTTTGCCGTCGTCATCCGAAATAAGTGCTCCCGAAGAATAGTGCGATTTGCTTTGGCCACTGCAATAGAATGGCACGAGTATTCTGCCGTAATGTTTTTCGCTTTGTCTAATAACAATTCCGTTCCCTGGGCATACTCCAGCGAAGCTCATCCATGGCTCTTTAACCATGTGGTCGATTAAGCGTGGCGCGCTCCACGTTTTGCCGTCATCGTCCGAATAAATTTGCGCTATATAGCACGTTTTTTCGGCAAATAATGGTTGACTTTCGCTTGCGATTTCTGACGATTTCCATATGTTCCACGTGGAACAGTCGCAAGTTTGATTACTGTGCGAGTTATTGCATAAGTCATTGTGCGAGTCGCTATTTTTTATACTTCCGTCTGCTAAAACTATCCACTTTGTTGAGCATTCCTTTTCGCTAGAATCGCATGGCAATTTTACGGCCGCGCTTCCGTCCATTGCCGCCGCATAGTGGCCACCTAAGCGGTCTATTAGCTTGATTCTTCCGCAAGCGTCCACGCCTACAGCGGTTTTGCAATTTGTTAGCCCAATTCCGCCAGGATTAATGTCGATTAGTACGTTGATTCTTTCGCTTTTGCCTTTTGGGTCTAAAACAGGGCAGGAGTCGATTGCGCTCGCGCCTAGCTTTCCAAGGTTTTTGCCAGGCATGTTGATTACTGTTTGCAAAGGCCCCCACGTTTTTCCGCCGTCTGTAGACCTGCGAATCGCAAAGTTTATGTGGTTTGGAGCGTCGTTCGAAACGCTTGTTCGTTGGTCTGCTCCTGCGATTAGCGTTCCCATGCGCGTTTTTACAAGAGACGGTATTCTGTAGCTTCGCGAGCCCGCGTAGCCCGTGTCGAATAATGCGGTTGTTACAAGCGGCTTTACTTTTGATATTCTTTGGATTTGGCCTTCGCTAAGCGTACTAAAGTAGATTCCGCCTGTTCTCGCTTCGCCCATTAATCGCACTCCGCGCAAGTCTTCGCCAATACTTACGGCGTTCAAGTCTGGTATGTTTGCAAACCAAAATTGCCCTATATTGTGCGACTGGCTGTATCCGTCTACGTAAATGTCGGTTGCTCCGCGATTTGCGCGAATAATCAAGTCATGCCATTCGCCGTCGTCAACGCTTGCGCTTGCTTCGAGTACGCTTTTTACGCTCGTCTCGTCGTCGATTAGCGTGATTTTTATGCCTTTTGGCCCTGCATGCACGCTTATTTTTTCGCTAGATTCTCGCTTAGTTTTTGTTCCAGCAGCAAAAAGCACTCCGTGTTGGCCTGACCCACGCAATCTGAATTGAATGTACAAAGTTCCGCTCGATTTGCAAGCTACGCGTTTTATGTCTCTTGCGCAAATCGTAGCTCCTGCAAGCCATATGTCTGGCTGCGCCTGAGTGGCCGAATTTGCAATTTCTTTTGGATTTGGCAAGTGACTTGAGTAGTAAAAGTCGTAGATTTGCGAAGATTTTTCCATTGCGGCTCTTGCTTCAACTTCTTTTGCGCTCACTCTTTGCGGCCCAAGATTTGTTGCGCTCGCAAAGCACTGGTATCCGTCTAGATAGAATCGGCTTCCAAAACTTCCGTACGTTATTGCAAAATCGTGTTCGCGACCGTCGCATGCGCCTAGTGCATCTTCCATGTGCAACGCGATTTCTTTCGCGCCATTTGCGTCCGCGCTATCTTCTAAAAGATTTTGCGCAATAAGCAGGGGAGCATCTTCTTTAATACTTATTTTTATTATTGGAGTTGCGTCCTCTTGTAGTGCGGTTGCTGGTGATTTTTGTGCTGGCTTAATATGCAATAAATCACAATCCGCATTTGCTACAAATTTGAACCTTATTATTCCTTCGTTCTGATTTATTTCATCGTTTTTATCTTTACGATTGATGCTCGATGCGTTTTCGCTATATTTTTTGATTTCAGTAGATGGTGTAATTTTTATTGTGGCATGGCTAAATCGCGTATGCGTCGAACCCTCGATATCCGCGATATCTCCGCTTAGGTTCGTCGTCTTCGTTGAACGACGTTCCATTTTAGTCCTCCATGACCGTAAAAATTAAAACACCAATGTTTTAATACGTCTGACGTCTTATGACGTTCACTATTCAGTCTATCACACATTTTTAATCAAATGCACAATTGTTGCACATTGCGTTGCAAAATGATGCTATAAAACAAGAAAGAACGTTGAAAAATCAACGTTCTTAAAGAGTGCGAACGGCGGGACTTGAACCCGCATGAGCATACACTCACTGCCACCTGAAGACAGCGCGTCTACCATTCCGCCACGTTCGCATACAGACCACAAAGCTACCATATTTGCGCTCTTTTAGCAAATACACTTCTAGTGTGTTGGCACAAATTTGCTCAAATGGCGTCACCAAGTGTGGTAGAGATTCGAGATTTTTCGCACTGAATGAGATGTTTCGTTCGCGCGGTATAAGCGCGCTATGTCGCTCGCGCAGATTAGCTGCGCTCACGTCTTCGCAGCGCAGAAGCAGTGCTTCTGCCTTGAGCTGCTCAGCGAATCGAAGTGCATTCGCGCGCTACGCTTTAAGCGCTCATGCAAGTCGATTCGCGCAATCCATTTTCGTAGTAGTGCGCAAGCGACTCGTCGCGGAAGTCTTCAAAATATCCGCCGTCAATCGACGCGCGAATGTCGTCTAGAAGCTTAACAAAGAATCGCTCGTTGTGAATAGTAGCAAGCGTATATCCGTTCATCTCTTTAGCTCGCAGCAAATGGCTAACATACATGCGCGAATAATGCGTGCAAGTGTAGCAATCGCAGCCTGCTTCGAGCGGCCCCTGGTCGTGCTTAAATTCCGCGCGCTTTACGTTGTATCGCCCATGGCGAGTAAAAATCGCGCCGTTTCTGCCGCATCGCGCAGGTGCCACACAATCAAAAGTATCGCCGCCGTTTTCTACGCAAGCAAAAATGTCGTCAACTGCCGCGATTCCAAGCACGTGGCGAGGGCGATTTTCTGGCATGGCATCGCAAATCCAAGCGCAAGTATCTCCAATAATGCGCTTTTCGATTGCGCCGCCGATTCCAACGCCGTCAAAGTCGAGCGAAGCAATTTGCTCTGCCGCATGCCTACGCAAATCCTCGTAATTCGCGCCCTGAACAACGCCATACAACGCCTGATATGGCTTTCCCAATCGCGTCTCGGTTAATCGCTTGTGTTCTGCAACGCATCGCTTGGCCCATCGGAAGGTGCGCTCAACGGATTCTTCTTGGTAGCGGCGAGTGTTCATAAGTGTTGTAAGCTCGTCGAAAGCAAACATAATATCTGCGCCAAGCTTGTGCTGAATTCCCATTGAGATTTCTGCGCTGAATCGGTGAATCGAGCCGTTTAGAGGAGACTTAAAAGTAACGCCATCTTCGTCAACGAATGCCATGCGCTCTTTGCCAGCTGCGATTACGTCGTCGGACTTCATGCCAGTAACGTCCATTGCAAGCGTCTTTTTGAATCCTGCACCAAGCGAAAGCACTTGGAATCCGCCAGAATCCGTAAAAGTTGGGCCATCCCAGTTCATAAACTTTGCAAGACCGCCGGCTTCGTCTAAAATGTCTTCGCCAGGGCGTTCATATAAATGGAATGCGTTAGAAAGCATGCATTGGCCGCCCAAGTCTTTGATTGATTCTGGCAGCACGGCCTTCATTGCGCCTTGTGTTGCAACTGGCACAAACGCAGGCGTGTGAATATCGCCATGAGGCGTGTGAATCACGCCAGTGCGGCCGTATCTGGCTCCGTCTTTTCCCTTGCCATCTGCTGCATTTTCTAAACGTGTTTTTGTTGTAAACGAGAATTCGCTGCGATCTCCTGGCTTACCAGGCTCTGCTCCGCGTGGGTGTTCAATAAGATTAGTCATACCTTTTACTCTATTAGAAGGCATGACGATACGCGTAGAAGTTGCGGCATTGCGCGCGGAAAAGTCGCAAGCAGCCGTTCGTTAAATTTTACGTGTTTTTATAATTTTTATAAAAATAGTTAGCTAATTTATGGGTTATATATGGTATTTATACGGCATTTATACTGCTAAATATTCAGGTAATTTTAAGAGCGGCACGATTAACTCGTATTGTAAACGCAAAATTTTGTAAAAATTGCATATTAATTGCATATTAACTTGTATGAATTTGTGTAATCAGATTAGAGTATTCTTTGTAAAAGATTTAAGGAGGATTAATGGCTGACGATATTTACGATTCTAAAGCCTACGATTCTAGTGAAGAGCAAAACGGCAATGCTTCACAAAGCCAATCGGAGCCAACGAGTGCGCAGGAAAATCATGTGGAGCCAGAGCAGATTTATAGACCAGCTCCCGAATACGGAGCGTATGGTCCTGTAGATGCTGGCGATGCTAATAGTGATGCAAATAAAAATAGCGGTGATTCTAATAATTCTGGCGAATCGTTGCAAAATCAAGAGCAAAGTGGCGCGAGTGGTGCAAGTGTAGCGAATGGCGCAAATAGCCGTGATTATGAGAATTCAGAATATGGCAACGATTTAGATAACCCATTTTTGCCATATGGCGATCCATATAATGCAAATGGAGAGCAAAAGCAAACTAGATTCGGCAATCCTTACGATTTGAGCGATGACAATAGCGCGGATAATAGCGCGGAAAGTCAGCCTGCTGAAGCTTCAAATCAAGCTTCAAATCAATCGCCAAGCCAAAATCCAAATGTGGTTTATAAAAAGCGCGGATTTAAGGCGGAGTCTAAAGAAAACTCAACAATAATGGTGGCAATTGTGTCGTCCATTATTTCTGCAATTGTGTGCGTTGTTGTAATGGCGTTTGTTCTTACTCAAGGCTTGATCCCTATTCCAGGCGCGGGAACACTTGCAGATGTGGGTGCGCAAAGTCCTTCAAAAGGAACAGCCGTAATAAAAGGCGGTCAGGCTCCAGATTGGCGCTCGGTTGCTAAAAACGTTTCTGGCGGAGTTGTGTCTATTCAGGCGCGCAATGACAAGAATATGAGCAAAGGCTCTGGCGCAATAATCGACAAGCAAGGTCATGTTGTTACAAACAACCACGTTATTGCTGGCATGCAACAGCTTCAAGTAACGCTTTCTAACGGTCAGATTTACAAGGCTAAGCTTGTTGGAACAGATAAAACTACTGATTTGGCTGTTCTTAAAGTAGACGGTTTGCCTAGCAGCGTAAAGCCAGTTGATTTTGCGGATTCGGACGCGCTCGCGGTTGGCCAGCCTGTAATGGCAATCGGAAATCCACTTGGATATGACGATACTGCTACAACGGGTATTGTATCTGCGCTTAATCGACCAGTTTCTGTTATGGACGATCAAAGTCGTTCGGAAATCGTTACAAATGCTGTGCAAATTGATGCAGCAATCAATCCTGGTAATTCGGGCGGCCCAACTTTCGACGCTTCTGGAAAAGTGATTGGTATTAACTCGTCTATTGCTGCAACTTCTGCAAGAGGTGGCACAGCAGGCTCTATTGGAATCGGCTTTGCTATTCCTTCTAACCTTGTTAAGCGCGTAGTAAACGAAATCATTAAGAACGGTTCCGTAAAGCACGTTGCTCTTGGAATCATGGTTAAAAGCGTAAATGTAACGCAAAATAACATTACGCGTGGCGGCGCTCAAGTGGCCTCTGTAACTCCTGGTGCTCCTGCTGCAAAAGGTGGAATGCGTGCTGGAGATACAATCGTAGCGTTTAATGGCAAGTCTGTTACAAGCAACTACTCGCTGCTTGGATTTGTGCGCGCTACCGCTTTGGGAGATAAAGCAACAATAACGGTTGTTCGCGGTAATGGAACTGTAAATCTAACAGTCAAGTTTAACCAAGAAGAAGCTGCGGTTAATGGAGCAACTCGTCAAGATCCTCGCTCGCTAAGAAAGCGCAGCAACAAGAAGCCTGATCCTTCCGATAAGAAGAGCCAGAATGGCAATGGCGGCGATTCTTCGGATGATGACGACGACACTTTGGATCAGCTTCCTAGAGGCGGAGACGACGATTCCGACGACGGTGGCATTTTTGACCCATTCGGTTTTTGGTAAACTGATACCATGACTTACAAAGATTTTAGCCAACTTGCATCGGAGCGGTTTTCTACACGCGACTTTTTGAACAAGCCGATTGAGCAAAACGTTTTAGAGTCAATATTGCACACTGCTTCTCTTGCGCCAAGCTGGAGCAACACAAGAGCTTATGCGCTTGCGATTGCGCAAGGCAGCAAAAAAGACAACATTGTAAAAGCTTATTTAGATAAGTGCAATGCAATGCTTAAAGCAAAAGATAAGAGCTTGAGTGAATCTGAGCGTGCTCAGTTTGCTCAAGAGTCAGCGCCTAATGGCGACGTTCCTGTTGCAAAGCCGTACCCAAGCGACTTAAAGCAGCGAAGCGCTAAACTCGGTCTAGCGTTATATTCGCATTTAGGAATCGAAAGGCACGATTTTGCAGCCAGGAACGCCCATACGCGCAGGAATTTCGAGGCTTTTGGAGCGCCCGTTATTGGCTTTGTTTTAGCTAGGCGCGATTTTATGCCATTTGCTGCAATGGACGCTGGCCTTATGCTGCAAACGCTGTTTCTTGCTGCTAAAGATTTAGGTGTTGACTCTTGCCCGCTTGGTGTTTTGGCAACTTGGCGGAGCCCATTGGATGCGGAGTTTGAAATTCCAGAAAACATGGAGCTTTTAACTGGATTTGCGCTTGGGTATGCTAGCGATTCGCATACGAACGAGTTTAGAGCCGAGCATCCAAAGATTGAGCTGCTGTAGCTGTTGTTTAGCTGTTGCTAAGTTTATTGCTTAGTGATTGCTAAACAACCGCTTTTGCTTATTTTATGTTCGATTTTCGCTCGTAAATAGTGGCAGTGCTTTCCCAAACAAGAGCTTTCCAAGACGTTTTAACGTTGGAAACAGTGTGCGCGTTGTAGTGCGAAATGTTGTAGTTTAATGCCAAGAAGTAGTACCACGGCTGGCTGGATTCGCTAACAAAGAACTTTGGCTCGCCCTTTGCGGCGCACGCTGCCAACTCTTTTTCTTGCTGACTTGCAGACGAGCTTTCGTTTGTTATAAAAGTCTTGTTTTTGTAGGCACAATCTATAAGATTCTTAGAAAAATAAGGGTTTGCACCTATTAAAAGCCATGAATATTGGTGAGTGTCGATTTCTTCGTGCGAAATAACGTTCCCACTTTCGTCAACTTGCTCGTAATTGTGGAGCCAAGATGCTACAAAACGCTTATTTTGCAAGTGGTTTCTAGATATGTATTGCGCTACGGCTCTAGAAGGCGAATAGTCAAACAGAATGTCGTTTACGCAAGCGAACGCGTTCCAAATTAGGCTTGGTGCAAGAATTATTGAAATTAGCAAGTTGATTTTCAAAGCTTTGTTTTTTATAAATCTAGATTTAGTAGGAGCGATTTTAACAAAAATCGCAGGAATATCGTTTCTGCTAAGAGGCTCTTTAATGTGACTTATCCAAAGCACAGCTAGCAAAAATACAAAGATTAGGCCTGCGTGGTGAAGCGTAAAATAGCGAACAGCTACGATTGTAAGAACAAGATAAGGGATTACAAGAACTACAAGAAGTTTTCTGCGCTTGGTTATTCTAATTGCAAATGCCCAAATCGCAAGGCTAAAAATCGTGCATATTGCAATTGGCAAAAAGTCAAAAGGCATTCTTCGCATTGAAATATCGCCATAAAAGCTTGTAAATATGCTTTCGGAAGGCATTACAAATATAAAAGCGAAGCATTTTGCGATTGTTGAATTGCCATCAATCGTTGCGCGAGTGGCGAACGCGTTTTTTGCTGGCCATGCAAGAGCAAGGTTTGCAACGCCAAAAATGGCGATTAATCCCCAAGATATAAGTCGTGCCCAATTTGATGCGACTGACGGTATAATTGTTGCCTTAATCGCGTGAAAAATGGCACTAAAATTAAGAGTTTTATTGCGAGTTTTGCTAAGATCTTCGTTAAGACCTTCGTTAAGGTTTTCGTTAATATTCTTGCTAAAAACTCGCCAAATCCAAGCAATCGTAAATCCTGCAGCAAACGCAATTCCGTATACGCTAAGCAAGCACATAAACATAAGACTAATCGCCAGTTTCCAAGCACTAGAAGTCTTAGAATCCGCGTTATTCCAATAATGTGCCGCTACTAGCAAGCTTAAGCAAAGCAAAGCGTACGGTCTTGAAGTAACTCCGTACTGGAAGCAAGCAAAATAAGTAAAGGGAATAAGAAAAGTTGCAAGGCTGCTTGCGCGCTTAAAAGGCGATTTAAAAATAAGCCACGCACCAAGTAGGCTTGCGCAAATCAGCTGGATTCCCTTAATTCCTAGCTCGTACGGAACGCCACTTTTAGCTGCAATCGCAAGTAAAAGATTCCAAAAAGGAGGGTGACCCTCGTAATGCGGTCTAACGCTAAAAATGCTTGCGATTGGCGAATCGCGCGCAATCAGCCAGCTTTGAGCTTCGTCGAACCAAGGTTCGTGGAAACACATTACGATTGCAATAATCGCAATGTATAAAACAAAAGCCAAAAGCAGTGCCAATGTGCGCGCGTTATGTGAGCTTTGTAGATTGCGTAGCTTTAAAATCCGCATTCGCATTACCGTTAACTCTTAAATCCGCAATACTCTTAATAGCAATACAATTGCTAATTTTGACTTAAAGCGGCAAGCCTACGCGCATTAGCAACAGCATACAAGCTGATTCCAGCTGCAACGGATGCGTTAAGCGATTCAACAGCGCTAGAGATTGGGATTCCAGCAATAGCATCGCAAGCTTCACGCGTTAGGCGACTCATGCCCTTGCCTTCGCTTCCAAGCACTACAACAAGCGGATCGGTTTCAAAACCGGTTTCGCCAACAAGCTTGTCTCCGCCGCCATCCAGGCCAATTGCGTACCATCCGCGCTCGCGCAAACCTTGAATCGCCTTGTTTAAGTTCACAACGCGAGCAACAGGCAAGTGCGCCGCTGCTCCTGCAGAAACCTTCCAAGCGGCAGCTGTAACAGATGCGCTCCTGCGCTCAGGTAAAATTACGCCATTTGCTCCAAAAGCGGCTGCGGATCGAATAACAGCACCAAGATTTTGCGGATCGGTAACTCCGTCTAGCGCTATAAACAACGGTCGCGCGTTAATGCGAGCGGATGCAGAATCCGCTGCCTCCATAGCTCGAGCCTTCTTTTCTGCGCGGTCAACAAGCTCTTGCAGCGAATAGTATTGATAAGGCTGCACTTTTAATATAATGCCTTGATGATTAGTGCTGTGAGCAATGCGATCCATCTCTAGGCGATCCGCCTCCAAAAGTCGCAAGCCTTGCATGCCAGCAAGCTTAACGATTTCGCGCGTGCGATCGTCGTGCTCAATGCGATTTGCCACATAAAGCTGCGTGCTAGGAACGCCTACGCGCAAAGCTTCAAGAGCTGCATTTCGCCCAATTACCAACTCGTCGCTATCTGTGCCCAACTTATCTACTCTGCGTCTAGCTGCCAAACGCGGATCTGCAAACGTGCGCTTAATCGCAGCCTTTTTAGCAAAATAAGCCTTATGGTAAACGCGGTCTTCTGCCTTAGGAGTAGGCCCTTTGCCGCGTAATGCATTACGATGTTTTCCACCCGACCCCTTGGTCGGTCCTTTTTTCATAGCCATATTCTTATTTTCACATGCCCCCGAGGCATTAGTATTTGGCGCTTTATGTGGCATAATAGAACGGTACTTAATTATTGCAAATTATTGTTATTGCAATAATCCACAACCGCGCAATAATCAAGATTTTGAGTCAACTTTGCGTAAAAATTTTGATTATTGACTACTCCGCGGCGCTCCCAAGGGGGAAAATATGGTTGATCAAAGCGATCAATCCAAAGATCCGTCATTACAAGACGTGCAAAATGTTGCAAATTCGCTTAATGTAAACGTTTCTACGGGTTTAAGTAGTGATGAGGCAGCTAAAAGGCTTGCGCAATTTGGTCCGAACGTTTTAGCTAGCGCTCCTAAAACACCAGCGTGGAAGAGATTCCTAGAACAGTTTAAAGATCCGCTTGTTTACTTGCTTATAGCTGCTACTATTATTTCCGCAATCGCATGGTTTGTTGAGCGCGCACAACATGGTGGCGAAAGTGGCGGCGAAGTTCTGCCGTTTGACTCAATAGTTATAATCGTGATTCTTATAGCAAACGCAGTTTTGGGCTATATTCAAGAGTCGCGTGCGCAAGAAGCAGTTGAAGCGCTGGCAAAAATGAGCGCTCCGCAAACGTCTGTTCTTAGAGATGGGCGAGTTATGCGCATAGATACGGCGGATGTTGTGCCTGGAGATATTTTGGTTCTTGGCGAAGGCGATGCTGTTTCTGCAGATGCAAGGCTTATTGCAGCCGCTTCTTTGCGCGTTGCAGAAGCAAGCCTTACGGGCGAATCTGTTGCTGTTAGCAAGCGTCCAGAGACTCTAGCTTCGCCAAAATCTTTGGCAGACCGCACAAACATGGTGTTTAATGGCACTGCTGTAACGCAGGGCACTGGTCGCGCAATCGTCACGTCTACTGGCATGAAAACTCAGGTTGGAAAAATCGCGGATATGCTTTCTAGTGCGCAAGAAGAAGCCACTCCTCTCGAGAAAGAGATGGTTCGCGTATCTAAGGTTCTTGGAATCGCAGTGTGTATTATTGCAGCCGTTGTGCTTGCGTCTATGTGGGCGCTTGAAGGATTCCGCACCATTGAAGATGTTATAGATTCTTTGCTTCTTTCTGTTTCTCTTGCTGTTGCTGCTGTTCCAGAAGGCTTGGCTGCTATTTTAACGGTTGTTCTTGCTTTGGGCGTTCAGCGCATGGTAAAGCATCATGCTGTTGTTAAAAAGCTTTCGTCTGTAGAAACGCTTGGCTCCGCATCTGTTATTTGCTCCGACAAAACTGGTACTTTAACTCGAAACGAGATGACTGTTGAGCGTGTTATAACGCCTAGTGGCCAAGTGCAGCTTACGGGTAGTGGGTATAAGCCAGAGGGACGAATGGTTTTGCTTGATTCTTTAGATGCGGATTTGGCAGTTCCTCCAGCTCTAGCTACAGAGGTGATTGGTGCGCTCGGATCTGGGTACTTGGCAAACGATGGCGACTTGCACCATAATGAATCGTCTGACGCATGGCAGCCAGTTGGCGACCCTACCGAGGTTTCGCTTATTGTTGCGGCGCGCAAAACCAAGGCAGACAAGCGTTACGCGCATCTTAGTCGCGTTGCGGAAGTGACATTTACTTCTGAGCGCAAACGCATGTCTGTTGTTGTTAAAGATGGCTCGGATTCTGGAAATCTTATTGTTTGTGCTAAAGGCGCTCCAGATGTTTTGCTTTCTTATTGCACGCGAATCGCAGTGGCTGGCGCTGTTCGTCCGCTTACAGACGGCGATCGCGAAGAGATTCTTGCAAACGTGGAAAAGCTCTCTGGCGAAGCATATCGCACGCTTGCAATGGCGTATAGGCCGCTTGGCGTAGATAGTTTAGCTAAAGTTGACGGCATGGTTTCTAATGCTGCAGGCCAAATCGCAGATGTTGCCGAACAAAGCGATGTTTTGGAATCTGATTTGATTTGGAACGGCATGGTTGCGATTATTGATCCTCCTAGAATCGAAGTTCGAGATAGCGTTGCTCAAGCGCATCGTGCTGGAATCCGAACTGTTATGATTACTGGCGATCATCCACTTACTGCCGCTCGAATCGCTCGCGACCTTGGCATTATTGGAAAAGATGAGCATGCGCTTACAGGCGATGAGCTTGACGAGTTGCTTTCTAGGGATGACGACAACATTGCTTTCGACGATGCGATTAGCAAAGTGAGCGTGTACGCGCGCGTTGCTCCAGAACACAAGCTTGCGATTGTTTCCTCGCTTCAAAGGCAAGGCAATATTGTTGCTATGACTGGCGATGGCGTAAACGATGCTCCTGCTGTAAAGTCGGCAGATATTGGCGTTGCAATGGGCATTACGGGTACGGAAGTCACAAAGGAATCTGCCAAGATGATTTTGGCAGATGACAACTTCTCTACAATCGTCGCAGCTGTTAAAGAAGGACGCGGAATTTTCGACAATATTCGTAAATTCTTGAGATATTTGCTTAGTTCCAACGTGGGCGAAGTGTTTACCGTGTTTGGCGGCGTTGTTTTCGCTGGCGCTTTGGGAATTACGCAGCCAAACTCTGTAGGCGTTACGCTGCCTCTTCTTGCAACTCAATTGCTTTGGATTAATTTGCTTACGGACGCAGCTCCTGCGCTCGCAATGGGCGTTGATCCGCAAACGGATGATGTTATGAATAGGCGTCCGCGAAGACTTACGGATAGCGTTATCGATAAGCCAATGTGGGGAGACATTGTGTTTATTGGCGTGATTATGGCAGCTATAACGCTGATTGGCATGGATATGCATTTGGCTGGCGGATTGTTTACAGACCGCTCCACAACTGTTTTAACTCATGCAGCTCAAATGACTCACGCGCGCACAATGGGCTTCACTATTCTTGTGTTTGCTCAAATGCTTAATGCTTTGGCTTCTCGCTCGCATTTGCAAAGCGTGTTTGTTGGCTTGTTTGCAAATCGTTGGCTTTGGGGTGCAATCGCAGTTTCCGTAGTGTTGCAGCTTGCTGTAATTTATATACCATTCCTTAATGGCCCATTTGGCACAGTTCCGCTCGACTTTATGGAGTGGGTGGAGTGCCTTGGGCTTTCAATGGTTGTGCTTATTGCTTCGGAGTTAAGAAAGTGCGTTTTGCGATTTATTGCTAAACGCAAAGCTGCTTCCTCTGTTGCAATGTCTGCTTAATGGAACTTAATGGAATTTAATGGAATAAGTGCATTATAGCGATTAGTAAATGCGCGGTACAGTACGTGGTTTTATTACATTACCTATGTTTCTGTACCGCGTTTTTGTATGTTTCATAATATTTTGTGTAATGTTTTTCGACCGCGGCACGCGCTACACTTGGCATATAAGTGTGTTTAAGTGTTTATTTTACGCGGTTTTATAGCAAGGAGATTTGACGTTATGCTGTTGTCTGATCGCGACATTCTCAAAGCTCATGACGAGGGTCATATTGATTTGACTCCATGGACCCCACAAATGGTGCAGCCTGCGTCGATTGATGTGCGGCTCGACCGATTCTTCCGATTGTTCAATAATCACGCTTACACATACGTGGATCCTGCAGAAAATCAAGGCGAGCTTACTGAGCAATTTGCGGTTGCGCCTGATGAGCCTTGGATTTTGCATCCTGGCGAGTTTGCGCTTGGCTCCACTTGGGAGTATGTGAAGTTAGATTCAACGATTGCTGCGCGCTTAGAAGGTAAAAGCTCGCTTGGTCGTCTTGGAATTTTAACTCATTCCACGGCTGGCTTTATTGACCCAGGTTTTGAAGGCCACATTACTTTGGAGCTTTCAAACGTTAGCACTCTGCCAGTTAAATTGTGGCCAGGCATGAAGATTGGCCAAATGTGCTTCTTCCAGCTAAGCTCTCCATGCGAAAATCCTTACGGTTCTTCTGTTAACGGATCTCACTATCAAGGTCAGCGCGGCCCAACGCCGTCTAGGTCTTACGAGAACTTCTATCGCGCAAATTTGGAAGATTAGTCTTGATTAAGATTTGATTAGTCTTGATTTTTAAGAAAAATCAGGGGAAAAGTAGAAAACTTTCAGCAAGTTATCAGCTAACGCACTATAAGCGCTAAGGATTGTGTGTTTTCATAATATTAGTGAAAAACTTAAAAGGTAATTCACGAAAGCTTATTCATATTTTTTCCTTAAATTTAGACCCCAGTCCAAGCGGCTGGGGTTAAATTTTTATGCAGCGTTTGCGAGTTTAGTGTGGCCTTCGCGCGTTTATAAATGCCAAAGCTGTGCCGTATGCTGTAGTTATGACTAATCATAACGGTGTGATCTCTAGCGAGTTCGATAACAGCGAGTTTAACAATAGTGATTTTGGCGGTGGCGATTTTGGCGGTGGCAATGGCAGCAACGCCAATAATGGCGATTTTGGCAGCGAAGATAGCGCTGATGGCGCATCGAATGGTCTTCATGTTGGCCGCGAATCTAGTGTTGTTCCAGGCAGATTCGGCGAAGATTTGCATGTAAGCGTTGCTAAGTATTCTCGAGGCGAAGCAGCTGCGTATGCCACAAGGCCGCTTCTTTTGCTGTTGCACGGATGGGGATCGAACGAGGATGATTTGCTTGATTTAATGCGCGTTGTGGCTCCTTATAACGATGCGATTTCTTTGCGTGCTCCACTTCGCTTGGCTCAAGGCGCTTACAGTTGGTTCCATGATGCTGTGCCTAACGGAGACGACTTAGACCGAGATATGTATGCTGCGGCTGCTGCGATTGATGAGTGGGTTGCGGCGAATATTCCAGAAGACCGCGCTGTTGTTCCATTCGGTTTTTCGCAAGGTGCGGCTCTTGCTGTTCATATTCTTAGGCTTAATCCAGATCGCTACCGCGCATCCGTTGCGCTTTCTGGCTTTGTAGCTCCTAATGCTGCTAAAGATATTTCTCTTAACGACGACGTTCTTGCAGATCTTAATACGCCTGTTTTCTTTGGCTACGGCTTGGATGACGCTGTTATTGCTCCTTACGAGTTTTCGGCAGCTGCAGCGTGGCTTGAGGAGCATACCTGGCTGGAAGAGAAGCGTTACCGCGGACTTGACCACGCAGTTCACATGGAAGAACTTGGCGATATTCGCTCTTGGCTTGCGTTGCACAATATTTCTTCGGGGTTAATGTGACTTTCGGCGTGCGCGAATATGTTCCACTCATGCAAGAGGCATTGCAACTTGCTAAGCGCGCTTACTATTGCGGAGAAGTTCCAGTTGGCGCTGTTGTTGTAGATGGTTCTGGTGCGATTATTGGCCGCGGCTCTAATCTTCGCGAGCAAGACTCAGACCCTCTTTCTCACGCAGAAATTCTTGCTATTAGGCAGGCGGCAGCATTCCGCAAGTCTTGGAATCTTAGCGATTGCACGCTTGTTGTTACTTTGGAACCTTGCCCAATGTGCGCTGGCGCGATTTTACAAACGCATATTAGTCGCGTTGTTTTTG
Source organism: Gardnerella sialicivorans subsp. sialicivorans (assembly GCF_056746795.1). Lineage (NCBI taxonomy): Bacteria > Bacillati > Actinomycetota > Actinomycetes > Bifidobacteriales > Bifidobacteriaceae > Gardnerella > Gardnerella sialicivorans. The sequence continues at coordinate 13,336 of NZ_JBWPXA010000008.1, read as the reverse complement.
GCGCATGGGATTCAAAACTTGGCGCATGCGGATCTGTTTGGGATATTTTACGAGACGCTCATATTGGTTCACATCCGCAAGTTTTTGGCTCCGTTTGTGAATCGCAGTGTGTTCAGATTCTAAGCGATTTTTTTAAGAATTGCAGGTAGATTTTTAAGAGTAGATTTTTGAGAGTAGATCTTAAGAGTAAATCTTAAGAGTAGATCTTTAATAATCGCAGGTAGGTTTGATTTACTCAAGTCTTTTCTAGCAGTTTTTCTAGCTTTGTTTAGTCTTGTTTAATATAGCCTAGTTTCGTCTTCTTTTATTGTGTCTTATTTAATCTTATCTACTCGTATTTTTATATTATTTCATTTTACTAATAATTATTTTAATAATATAAATTTCTTAGTGTTTTTATCTTGCAATTGCGCTTTCTAAATGTTATAGTTGCGGTAACGTTACCGCACAAGGCTTGCTACGGAAGCGAGAAGAGTGTGAAAACGTTATCTCATAGGTGACTTTGGTCAGCGCTGATGAAGCTACTTAGTGAGATTGAGGTTAGTAAAAATATCGTATGCATAGATGCATAGTGTGATTCTCTCAAAAGAGAGGAGTATATGGAAAAACGTAATTTAGAATATAGAATACAAGAGAAAATCAGAGCATATAAATTGCAATGTAAATAATCTTAAATGCTGTACTTGTATAGTTTTGTATAGTGTTACCGATGGGAGGTGTTATGACGTATATTACGATTCGCGATGTTGCACAACATGCTGGAATATCAGTGTCAACTGTGTCTCGCGCATTAAACAACACGGGTCGCATATCGGCAAACACCAAGGCAAAAGTTGAGCGTGCGGTTGCTCAATTAGGTTATATCCCAGATTCGCGCGCGCAAGCAATGCGATCGTTACGCACAAAAACAGTAGGACTGCTTGTGCCAGACATTCGTAACGCATATTTTGCTGAACTCGCTTACACTGTTCAAGACTCATTGTTTGAGGCAGGCTATTGTGCATTTATAGGAACATCATCTGAAAGTGCATCTCGTCAAGATTCATTTATAACCAGTATTCTTTCGCAACGTATTGATGGGGCGATTATAGTTCCTCAAGGTGAAGTTACTGAAGCTATGAGAAAGCTGATTGAGCAGCGACTCCCTATGCTGTTTATGGATCGCCACGTAGAACCGCAAGCAGGCGGCTTAGAACACGTGCCAGTAGTTGATTCAGACCCAACAAAGGGCATTCGTGATGCGCTGTTAGATGTTCTGCAACATGGTTTTCACTCAGTTGGCTATATTTCTGGCCCAATTATTGCTTCGCCCTCGTTGCAAGAACGTGAGCAAGCATTTAGAACCGTGGCTTCAGAGATATTTGGCGAAGAGCATGTATTCGTAGAATCAACAGGATTTGACCAGTCGTCGTGTGCAAGCGTAATGCATCGCATGATTAATGTTGGAGTGAAAGCTCTTATTATTGGCTATTCGCCAGATGCGTTGCGAGTAATGCAAGTGATGGCTCAAGAAGGATTAGTAATAGGCAAAGATATATCATTGATTTCTTTCGATGATGTAGAAGTGTTTCGCCTAGCAACTCCACGTATTTCTGTGATTTCACAGCAAGTTCAACGTATTGGCCACATAAGTGCTGCACTGTTTTTAGATATGCTTGAGAATAATGGTGACGTTAAATCGCAGCGTGTAGAAACTGTGTATATCCCTCGCGAATCGCTAGGGCGAGCATAGATTCGTAAAAAGCTGCAAAATATCGTCATTATTTAATGGTTTATCTATCGGTATTTCAACTGATTATTGCACTGTAACTTTGTTGTACGTGTATTAATTGTTTGAGTGAACATTGTTCGTACTCTGTACTCTGCACATTGTACTTAATGTTGTATTCGCAATTTGCAAGTCAATATAAACGTAATTAAACAAACAATAACTTGACGTAATCAATGGTAATTTCGCGATCGCATTGTTGCTATAGCGAAGGAAGAGGCTAAACATGACGGAGCTGTCATTAGTAGGAGTATCGAAAATATTCGGTAATTCTACTGTAGTTGACAATGTGTCAGTAAAAGTAAAGCCAGGTGAAGTTCATGTTCTACTTGGTGAAAATGGTGCTGGCAAGTCAACTGTTATTAAAATGATGAGTGGCATTTATCAGCCAGATAAAGGTCATATTGAGATTAACGGCAAAACGGTGCGTATTCCTAATGTAGATGTTGCGCGCAAATTAGGTATTGCTGTAATACACCAAGAGTTAAATTTAGTGCCTGAACTTTCCATTATGGAAAATCTGTTTCTTGGCATGCTACCAACCAAAGCTGGTTTTGTTGATCGTGCAACTATGCGATCTAAAGCAAAAGAGGCATTGCAAGTTATTGGCTTAGAAGAAGATGTAGATAAGCCAATGGGAGATCTGGGAGTGGCTCGTCAGCAAATGGTAGAAATTGCTAAAGCGCTTATGCAACATGCATCTATTCTTATTCTTGACGAACCAACGGCAGCACTTACAAAGCGTGAGTGTGAACAATTATTCAGCATTATTGCAGATTTGAAATCTAAAAATGTTGGAATGGTATTTATTTCTCACCATTTGGACGAGATTGCGCGAGTTGGAGATGTAGTAACCGTACTTCGAGATGGAAAATACGTTGACACTGTTAGCGCAGATGTTCCAGAAAAAGAACTTGTAAGGTTAATGGTTGGACGCGATATAACTAATCAGTTCCCACATGGAAACAGGCATCAAGGCAAGGAATTGCTAAAAGTAGAAGGATTAACGCGAAAAGGTGCTATTGAGGATGTGTCTTTTAGCGTTCATGCTGGAGAAGTCGTTGGACTTGCAGGCTTAGTTGGTGCTGGTAGGACTGAGGTTCTTCGTGCAATATTTGGAGCGGATACTTACGATTCTGGATCTGTTACTGTAGACGGAAAAGTGATTCCTAAAGCAAATATTGCTGGCAGCATTGCTGCAGGTCTTGGATTAGTGCCAGAAGATCGTCGCGTGCAAGGCCTTATTTTGGAAGCATCTGTTGCAGATAATCTTGGAATCTCTACGTTAATTCCTACATCTCATGCTGGTTTTGCAGATTTGAAAGGTCAGCGTGCGCATGAAGAAGAAACCGCAGAGAAATTGCGCATTCGCATGGCAAATATTGATCAGCTTGCTGGTTCACTTTCTGGTGGAAATCAGCAAAAAATCGTATTTGGCAAGTGGTCTATGGCAAACGTAAAAGTGCTGCTTTTGGATGAGCCTACTCGTGGCGTTGATGTTGGCGCTCGCGTTGAAATCTATGAGCTTATTAACAATATCGTTGAAAACGGTGGAGCAGTACTTATGGCTTCGTCAGATTTACCTGAAGTTCTAGGAATGTCTGATCGTATTCTCGTAATGTCAAACGGCAAGATCAGTGGAGAGCTTGCTGCAAGCGAGGCTACGCAGGAAAAGGTTATGGAACTTGCCGTAACGCATCTTAGTGAATCAGATAAATAGGAATAAATAACAATAAATAACAATAAACAACATGGCGTGAAGTCATATTGAAAAATTAAAAATTGAAAGATTACTTGTAAAACGTAAAACTTGCGTTCTGCAGTTTGTAAAGCGCAAATAGGTGCTGTGAACTGTTGGAAACTCGTTAAAGGAGTATTTGTTATGGGTGCTACAAAGAGCGAAAAATCTCACCGTTTAGGGTATGGTGCAGACGACAAAGGCTTTTTGCCAACGTTAAAAAAGTTTGCATCTCGTAATGGTGCACTTATTGGTTTGATTATTTTGTGTGCAGCGCTTTCTTGCGCTACGCCTGCATTTTTAACAAGTGTAAATATTCTCAACGTTGGAATTCAAGCGGCTACGGTAGCAATTTTGGCATTTGGCCAAACTTTCGTAATCGTTTCCGCTGGAATTGATTTGTCGGTTGGTGCAGTTGCTGCAATTTCTAGCATGCTTGTTGCCTACACTGGCGCTTCTATGGGCTTGCCTCCAATATTGACTATTATTATTGGCATTGCTACAGGTGCAGTTTTTGGCTTAATTTCTGGCGTTGCTAATGCTTTTCTTAAGTTGCCGTCATTTATTGCCACATTGGCAATGATGTCTGTTGCTCGTGGACTTACGCTGGTCGTTTCAGATGGTCGTCCTATTTCCACTTCGGGCATGGTGAATTTCTTCGGAGCAACAATATGCGGAATCCCTATGCCAATAGTAATGATGATTATTATGGGCGTTATTTCCGCAATAATCTTGAACTTCACTACTACAGGTCGTTCAATGTATGCTGTTGGCGGAAATATGGAAGCATCTCGTCTTTCTGGCATAAACATTCATAAAACTCAAATTATGGTGTTTATTCTTTCTGGCGTTTTTGCTGCTGTAGCTGGTTTGGTGATTGCAGGGCGTTTGCATTCTGCTCAGCCTCAAGCAGCTACTGGTTACGAGATGGATGCTATAGCGTCTGTGGTTATTGGTGGCGCATCGCTTTCTGGTGGCAAAGGTAAGATTTCAGGCACATTCGTAGGCGCAATACTTTTGGCTGTGATTCGTAATGGCTTGAACATTTTGAACGTTTCTTCCTTCTGGCAGCAAGTTGTTATTGGCTTGGTGATTGCGTTTGCTGTAAGCCTCGATACTTTGCGACGCAAGGAAGATACTCACTGAAATAAGGCATATTAATAGGCCTATTAATAATCCGCAAAAACTTGATCTTCTTGCTTAGAAGGGGGGTGTTCATAAAAGGTATTGATTTAATGGTGGCAAGCAATCAATGCCTAAATGTAGCAAAAAATATAATAAGAAATCTAACAAAAATCTAATAAAAATAATTTAAATTATAACTGAAAACAATTTAACAATATGGTAAATAAATGGCAAAAACATCAGCCTTATTTATGCAAATAATGTTTTAAATATTGTGAATTTGCGATTAATAAGGCAATAGTCAAAGGAGATATGATGAATTATCTAGTTATGCGCCGTGGTATGAAGATCGCTTGTGCTGTTGCAGCAGCATCGGCTCTTGTTTTCAGCATGAGTGCGTGTGGAAACGCAAGCTCTAGCGACAAGGTTGCGCTGTTGGTATCTACGCTAAATAACCCGTTCTTTGTGGATTTGCGTGATGGTGCACAAGCGGAAGCCAAGAAGCTGGGCGTTGATTTACAGGTTTCGGATGCTCAGAACGATTCTTCTAAGCAGCAAGATCAGGCTCAAAACGCACAATCTCAAGGTGCTAAAGCAGTTATTATAAATCCTGTGGATTCCGATGCTGCTGGTCCAGCTGTTGCGCCACTTCTTAGCTCTGGTATGCCTGTGATTTCTGTGGATCGTTCCGTAACTGGCGAAAAAGTTACTTCTCACATTGCTTCCGATAACGTGGCTGGAGGTGCTCAAGCAGCCGATGCGCTCGCTAAGAGCATGGGAGAAAAAGGCGAAGTCCTGATTTTGCAAGGCATTCCAGGTGCTGCTTCTACACGAGATCGTGGTAAAGGTTTTAAGGATCGCATTAAGAAGTATCCAAATATTAAGGTTGTTGCAGAGCAGACTGCTAACTTTGATCGTGCTGAGGCGTTGAACGTTGCAACCAACTTGTTGCAATCTCACCCGAATGCAGCTGGCATTTACGCAGAGAATGACGAGATGGCATTAGGTGCAATCCAGTCATTAGGTGCTAAAGCTGGTAAAGATGTTAAGGTAGTTGGCTTCGATGGTACTGCCGATGGTATGAAGGCAATTAAGGCTGGAACAATGGCTGGTACTATTGCTCAGCAACCAAAGGAGCTTGGACGTTCTGCCGTTGCTGCAGCTGTAAAAGCCATTAAGAAGCAAACTGTTCCAAAGACTGAACCAATTACTGTGAAAACAGTTACAGCAAAGAATGTAGCTGATTTCGAGTAATAGTAAATCAAATAGTACAAAAAGTAGTACAAAAAAGTGATAAACCAAATAGTGTGAAAAGTGTACAAAAAGTAGTACAACATTTATGGCGTTGAAATCGTTGACTTGTATACTAAGCGTAACAATTAATACGATTTTATTGTATATGCAACGTGTATGTTGTCATCGTTTTCAACGCCGCACTATTTGTGGTTTTTAATATCACGTTATTTTTGATGCATTATTTTGGATGCGTTATTTTTGGATGCACTATTTTGGTCATATTATTTTTGATGCATTATTTGATACATTATTTGTAAATATATAAAAGTAAATATTTAAAATAAAGTAAATACAAATAAGTAGATATTTAGTCTTACATCAATCATTACAGCAAGCATTTAAGCTTGATGAGCATTTGCTATTATGCGATTATCACTGTTGATAGTCACTAACGCAAAGTAAAAATTTAATATCATAAGGAGAAAAAATGTTAACTCATGGCATCTTGAACTCGCAATTAGCGGCTGCTCTTGCAAAGCTTAGGCATAAGGATCAATTTGTTATTTCTGATTGCGGATTACCTGTTCCGCAAGGCGTAGAAGTAATAGATTTAGCTTTAGTATTTGGGATTCCGCGATTTAGCGATGTGCTGAATGCAATCAAAGATGATTTGGTACTTGAATCAGGCATAATGGCTAAAGAAGCGTGCAATAAAAAGCCAGAAGAGTGGGTAAAAGAATCCTTAGGTGTGCCACTAACGTATGTTCCGCACGATGGCGATGAAGGTTTTAAAGCTTTAGTTTCACAAGCAAAATTTGTGATTCGTACAGGCGAAACTACGCCATATTCCAACGTTTTGTTGCGTTGTGGTGTTCCTTTCTAATTTCTAAATTGTAGGTTCTTTTATTAAATTTTAATATTAAAGATTAGTTGCTAATTTAGGAGAAAAATGCATTGTTATAGTAGGCTTGATTCATTAAGTGGATTGGAAAATATTGCGTCGCTTCGCTTAAACGATTTAAAAGTTACGCAAGAGAATATGCAAGAATCGCATAAAGCAGATTCAAACGCTATTGCAATAGTCGGCTCTATGAACGCGGATTACACTATTGTGGCGGATCGTCTTCCTAATCCAGGAGAAACCATTAATGGAAACGAGATTCGCGTATTGCCAGGCGGAAAATCTGGCAACCAAGCTGTATCGGCTGCAAAACTAGGTGCCAACGTTAAAATGTTTGGCGCAGTTGGCAACGATTCCAATGCTGATTTTCTCCTAAATTCTTTGCAATCTTCTGGAGTCGATACAACTTGTGTTCGTCGCGTAGAAAATAAAAAGAGCGGCGCAACGGTGATTACTGTAGATGCTCATAGCGGTGAAAACACTATTGTGTATGCTCCAGGTTCTAATTCTTTAGTCGATTGTGAGTATATTCAATCGCCATTAGTAAAATCCGCTCTTACTAGCGCAAAAGTTCTTGGCCTTTGTTTAGAAAGTCCTTTAAAAACTGTAACTATGTGCGCGCAACTAGCGCATGAAAACGGCGTAAAAGTGCTTCTTAACGATTCGCCATTTTTAAACAAGTTGCCTAAAGATTTGATTGATTCTGCAGATATTTTGCTTGTTAACGAGCATGAGATGGCGCAACTTTTGAATATTGAAGAGCCAGAAGATGGCGATTGGTGTTCTTTTGATTGGAATCATGTAGCTCACGCTATGCATGATTTTGGATTTGATGAATCTGTAGTTACGCTTGGCTCTAAAGGCTCTGTAGTGTTGGATTATTCCAAGGAAGATTGCGTATGCATGATTTCCCCTCAGCGCGTTAAAGCTGTTGACACAACTGGCTGCGGTGATGCTTTTATGGGCACAATACTAGCTTGTTTGTCTGTAGATATGCGATTAGACGAAGCTGCTGCGCTAGCGTCTTATGTTTCTGCGTATGCAGCTACTGGTTTTGGCGCTCAAGCTTCTTATGGCACTGTTGAACAAATTCGTCAATTCTTTAATGCTTAAGTGACTGAGTTGTAGGTGATTGTGCTGTAGGTGTTTACGTTGTAGGTGCTTGCGATATACGCATATTCGTGAGCATTAATTATGTGAGCATTATTAGCTTATGTAATCATTATTAATTGATAATTGCATTTTAAGTAATACAAAATTTTGACATTCTCAAAAAACTGTGTAATATGCTATAAAAACCAAAGAGCAGTTGACTGATTGATTTTCACTCATTCAGTCTTCTGCTTTTTGTTATATTCGTGGTCGCTTACGCGTAATCCATATAAATGAAATCTATGAATTTATGTATGGGCGCCACTTTACCTACAGGGAGGTGTCATTATGAGTGACATGAAATATGCAATGATCGGTTCGGGCGCTATGGGATATCGCTATGGCGTTTTGTTGCAGGAGACGGCCGGTATTCATGTTGATTTCATTGATGCCTGGGATGAAAATGTGAATAAAGTTCGCGAGCAGGGTGGTGTAATGGTGAGTCGTGACCATGAAAATCGTCATCTTGTGCCAATCAATATGTATACTCCAGAAAATTATGACGGCAATCCAGATGTGTGGATTGTGTTTATGAAGCAGATGCAGCTTGCGGAAATGTTGGAGCGATGCAAGCATTTGTTTAAGGATCATCAAGTTGTGTTCGCTGCAATGAACGGTTGGGGTCACTTTGAAAAGCTTCAGCAGTATTTCTCGGATGATCGTATTTACGGCGGTACCGCAATGATTGCAACCGTGCTGAATGGCCCAGGAGACGTTGATTTTATTGGTAAAGTTGGCGTTGGCACAATGAATATGTGCGCGTTGAACGAGCAAGTGAGCAATGTTGAGCTTGCTATGCGTGATGATTTTCAAGCTGCTGGCTTGAATCCTACAATTACGGAAGATTTTAAGGGTACGTGCATGGCGAAGGTAGTTTTTAATTCCGTAGTTAATACTTTGTGCACAATGTATCAGATTCAGATGGGTCAGTTTATTTCGTACCCAGGAGCTATGGATATGGCTCGCCAACTTATTAACGAAGCGTACGATGTGTGCGATCGTGCAGGAATCCGTATGGTTAATACTCGTCAGCAGGAGCTGGAGGCTATTGACTATGTGAGCCGTGTTGCAAATCCTTTGCACTATCCTTCTATGTACCAAGATATGAGTCGCGGTCGCAAAACAGAGGTTGATTATATAAACGGATATATTGCAAAGCTTGGTCGCGAAAATGACTACGCGTGCCGCACTCACGAGTTCTTAACGCACGGAGTTCATTTGGCGGAGCTTGCATTTAAATTGCATAATCAGCAATAATTTAGAGAGTATACCTATAGCTCTTGCAATGAATGAGAAGGAGGCGCGGCTCGCGGTTTTACTGCGGGCCGCTTTTTATATACTTTTAACTATAATATTTACAAGTACAATGACTTTCATATATACTTGTAAAACGCATAGTAAATATACATGTATTGAATATTAATATAGATTATTTGTAGAAAAGTTAAGGCAATTCTCATGGTCACAGTCGCTCCAATAAGCACTATGGTTCCGATTAGTGCTTTTAGTAATGGTAAATCTGCACAGGCTTTTGCCAAGGTAAGTTCTGGTATGCCAGTTACAGTGCTAAAAAATAATCAACCAATGTACTTCATTATTAATCGTGAAGATTTTGAGCATTATCAATCACTCGAGGAACAACTTCAAAAGTATATTGAAGAAGCTATCGAAAATAAAAACAAGGAAGCTCGTAGGCAAGTTCAAAATCGCGAATTTACTCATGAATCACATACTGCTTCCGATATGATGGATTACCTAAATGGTATGTGAAAAGAGACGTCTTCTTACCATTAAGTCATTTGACAATGACTACAAAAAGATTCGTAAAAAGCATATTAACACTGAAGATTTTCTTGCCGTATTTCAGGCTCTCATAGACAATAATCAACAGCTATTAAAGAGTAAATATCGTGATCATGCTCTTACTGGTAGTTGGAAAGGGTACCGTGAGTTGCATGTACAGCCAGATTTACTACTTATTTATTGGGTTGATGGATTGTCTGTTTCTTTAGTGTTGGTAAGAGTAGGGAATCATGATGAATTATTCTCTAATGCTCATACTAATTCTAAAATTATTCGCAAGTATTCTGAGATGGTAAGTAATACTTTAACGTTGCTTGCAAAATCCAAAGATAGTTAAAGTATAGAATTGTAAACGTTGTGAATAATAAAAATAAATAATAAAAATATTAATGGGGTTTATATGACTACTTTTAACAGAGCGAACTTGCCGCAATCCGTGCGCACAAATGGTGCTACGCCAAACCCTTGGTGGGCAAATGCAGTTGTGTATCAGATTTATCCGCGAAGCTTTCAAGACACTAACGGCGACGGCATTGGCGATTTGAAGGGCATTACTTCGCGCCTTGACTATTTGTCGGATTTAGGTGTTGACGTGCTTTGGCTTAGCCCTGTTTACAAGTCTCCACAAGACGATAACGGCTACGATATTTCCGATTATCAAGATATTGATCCACTTTTTGGCACTCTAGAAGATATGGACGATCTTTTGGCACAAGCGCACAAGCGCGGCCTGAAAGTTGTTATGGATCTGGTAGTAAATCACACTTCCGACGAGCACGCTTGGTTCCAGGCTTCAAGAGATGCTTCTAGCGATTACGCGGATTGGTATTGGTGGAGGCCAGCGCGCAAAGGGCATGTGCCTGGAGAGCCAGGTGCGGAGCCAAATAAGTGGGGTTCGTATTTTGGCGGCTCGGCGTGGACGTATGATCCAAAGCGCGGCGAATATTACTTCCATCAGTATTCGCCAAAGCAGCCAGATTTGAATTGGGAAAATCCTGCCGTTCGCGCTGCAGTGTACAAGATGATGAATTGGTGGATGGACCGCGGAATTGACGGCTTCCGCATGGATGTTATTACGCAAATTTCTAAGCGCGTAGATAGCGAAGGGCGTTTGCCAGGTGAGTACGGTTCGCAGATTGAAGATGCGCCAGCAGGCGATGACGGCTACTCTTCTCCGTATTTCTTCTGCTCTGATGGCCCTCGTTTAGACGAGTTTTTGCGCGAGATGCGCGAAGCGGTTTTCAAGGGTCGCGAAGGTTTCTTAACTGTTGGCGAGGCTCCTGGAATTTCCGCGCATCGAAACACTTATATTACAAATCCTTCTAATGGCGAGCTAGACATGCTCTTCTTGTTCGATCAAGTTAATGTTGATTGCGCAAATGGAACTAAGTGGAATCCTATTCCTCTTAAGTTGACGGCATTAAAACGCGCAATGGCAGATCAGCAGCAAGCAGTTAGCGAGGCTGGTTGGGCGAGCCTGTTCTTTAATAATCACGATCAGCCGCGTGCGCTTTCTCGCTGGGGTAGTGAGGCTAGCGATGAGATGCGCGTGCTTTCTGCTAAGGCGATTGCAATGCTTCTTCACATGCATCGCGGCACTCCGTACGTGTATCAGGGTGAAGAAATTGGCATGACAAACGCGCACTTTACGCGTCTTGAGCAGTATCGCGATTTGGAAGCGTTGAATATGTTTAAGCAGCGCGTAGAAGAATCGCATATTCAGTCTGCTGAGTCTATGATGGATGCGCTCGCAAAGCGCGGTCGCGATAATTCTAGAACTCCAATGCAATGGAATGCGTCTAAATATGCAGGATTTATGCCTTTTAACGTTCCGTCGCAAAATAATGCGCAGCCGTGGATTAGTGTGAATCCTAATTATGTAGATATTAACGCTGCTGAGCAAATGGAAGATTCGGATTCCGTTTACTCGTTCTACAAGCGTTTGATTGCGTTGCGCCATTCGCAGCCTGTTGTTTCGGCTGGTTCTTGGAATTTGATTGATGCGGATGACGAGTGTGTTTACGCGTTTATTAGGCAGGTTGAGCAGACTTGTGAAAATGCTAAGGCATGTGAGGCAGATGCGGCAGGTAAGGCAGGTCTTGAGAATGATGTGAATTCTTCAAGTGCGGCTGCTGGCGATTTGCCTTGCGCTTCCGTAAAGAAGTTGCTCGTAATGATAAATATGACGGATTCTTCTGTAGCAATACCTGCTCAAAGTGTCGAATTATTGCGTAATATCGCCTCTAACTGCGTATCGTATGATGATGTGATGATTTCTACGTACAGCGCGGATCATGCTCTTAAATCGCTTAAAAATGGCACGCTTGCGCCGTGGGAGGGAATCGCCGTTAGCTTGCAATAGTTTCGTCTACTAACTTTGGCAGAGCTTTCGCAATATCTTCTCGTATTATGCGCTCTGCCAAATAATCGTATTGCGTAGCGCCCAGGTTCATTATTGTAATCGGCACTCCTGCGCGAGCGGCTAGTGGCACAAGGCTTGCAGCTGGAAACACTTCTAGCGTAGATCCAATAACCCACAGCTCGCTTGCGTGCATAATCGCCTGCGCGCTGCGTTCCATTGCGCCTTCGGGAAGAGCTTCTCCAAAATATACAACGTCCGTTTTTATAAGACCGTTGCAAGGCATATTTCCGCGGTATGGCAGCGCGCGCCTGCAATGTGGGTCTGGGTGTGCGTCTAAGTCGCGCATAATATCCGCAGTTTTATAGCTCGCGTGGCAGCTCATGCAGTGTGATGTTCCAATGCTTCCGTGCAAGTTCACTACAATGTCTGGGCTGTTTCCAGCTTTTTCGTGAAGCGCATCAAAGTTTTGAGTGGCGATTAAGTCCAGCATCCCAGCTTTCTCAAGTTTTACTAGCGACTTATGCGCTGTTCCTGGCTGAGCGTTCCAAACTGGCGACTCTTTTTGCCATCGCCAAGAGTACATGCGTTCTTCTTCGCTGCTTAAAAATGCGTCAATGTCGTATACGCTCATTTGTTCTGGGTGTTTAGTCCAAACTCCATCTGGGCCTCGAAAGTCTGGAATACCCGCGCTTGTAGATATTCCTGCGCCTGTTAACACAACAATATGATGGTGTGTGTTGTTATTGCTGTTTTTCTCGCTATTTCTCATACACCTATATATAGCACGCGCACATGTTGCGTGCATATATGTAGTTGTTTGATTGCGTTGTGTATTTTGTATTTTGCTTATGTTGATTGCGCGACACTCCCGTGTTTTGGTTTTTGGGGGTGTTTTTCTTGTTTTTTTGGATTATTTTTGTTTTGTTTTTGTTGGTGTGTGGTTGCGTGGTGTGTTTTTGCGTGTTTTTATCGTGTTTTCGACACGCCGATGTTTTGGCTTGTTTTCAATGGTTTTGGCTTGTTGGTTTGGGTGTGATTTGCTTTTGGGCTTGCTTTGGTGTAAGTTTATCTCTTGCTGCTCAGCGCGGCTGGTTCTCCTCGGTTGAGGTTGATGAGCCGGCTGGTGTGGTGGTGGTTTGAGAACTCAAGAGCGTGTCTGTACTACTTATTTAGTTAATTATTGCCAGTTCATTGTCAGCCTCACAGATTGTGGGGTGCCTGAGAGATGGTTAAATGATGGTGAGGTTTTTT
>NZ_JBWPXA010000015.1:0-728 GCF_056746795.1 Gardnerella sialicivorans subsp. sialicivorans | reverse complement strand
TTACAATATGTCAACCCAGTTTTGTCTAGCATGAAGTATTCTATGCACCATAACCGTTTTGTTCTCTTCGCAAATTTTATAGAAGATCACATATTTTTTAACAAAACATCTTCTAAAGTTTTTACTACTAAGGTAATCATCGTTCACTAATCGGTATCGATAAGGCATTGTGGATAAGCTTGAAACAGTGGCTTCCACATTATCGAGGAATTCGGCTGCTGTAATTGGTGAGTCTAAATTGTGCGCAATGTAATGGACTATGCCTTGCAAATCTTTATGATAACTTTGCGAAACAAGTATTGCGTATTTTGGGTTACTTTGCGCCATTGTTGAGTTCTTCTCTTAAGTTTCGCATTGATTCTTCAAAAGATAATGTGTGATTGTTGTTAAAATCAGACTCGCTTTGAGAGAGTGAACTGTACAGTTCGTATTTGCTCATGAATTTGTTGAATAAGTCAATGCTCATTACAGCTAAGTCCCCGCGACCGTTTTTTGTAATGAAAACTGGCTCTTTTGTTTCGTGGCAAAATGTTGATATCTCGTTGTAGTTATTGCGTAAATCTGTGCTTGATTTAATAGTTGGCATTTGTGAGTCCTTTGAGATGATTGTTATTTTGGTGTTGAATTATCTTGTATAATCTTGTTTGATTTGCATAAATATTAACTCAGTTTAATGCAATCTAAAGATATTATATGATTATTTCTTTAGATTATTGACTTTATAGTTT
>NZ_JBWPXA010000007.1:0-92466 GCF_056746795.1 Gardnerella sialicivorans subsp. sialicivorans | reverse complement strand
TCTCAACCTTCGACTCACCGTTTACAACACTAGTAGTAATCTTCTTACCATCAACAGGATCACTAATCTTCTTCTGCGTATTATAAGGAAGATTTTCATCAGCCTCATACTTCATCACACCATGAAGAATCTCAGTCTTAGTAGAACCAGTCAAAGTACCAATAGGCATAGAAGTATGCTTCTTAGGATTACTCAACGCACCAGTATCAGGATCAACAGTATACGTTGTAGTAATAGTCTTATCACCATCATGAGTAACCTCAACATTACCAACCTTAGTTAAACCATTCTTGGCTGGCGTTGTCTCAACCTTCGACTCACCGTTTACAACACTAGTAGTAACCTTCTTACCATCAACAGGATCACTAATCTTCTTCCGCGTATTATAAGGAAGATTCTCATCAGCCTCATACTTCATCACACCATGAAGAATCTCAGTCTTAGGAACATTAAGGTTTAATTTTATAGTTCCAGTGTAGTTAGAGGTAGCGTTGCCAATTTTAATATTTTTGCGCTCAAAATTGATATGTATAGTACCGTAATACGGTAAATCCTTGCTAAGAGTAAATACACCATTCGCAATACTGCCAATACCGCTATCTTTATCCTGAATAGTAAAAGTAACATCAGGGAATTCATTATAAACAGGTAGCTTAGTTTCCTTAGTAGTAGAGTTAATAGAAATAGTTTGAGTACCCATTTCAAGTTTTTCTAGGTTCTTCAAATTCTTCAACGGATCCAAATTAGAAACCTGATTACCAGAGAAATAAAGTTCTTTTAGGTTCGTCAAATTACTTAGCGGAGTCAAATCACGAACCTGATTATGAGATAATTCAAGTTTTTCTAGGTTCGTCAAACGCTTCAATAGACTTAAATCAGAAACCTGATTACTAGAGAAATTAAGTTTTTCTAGGTTCGTCAAACCACGCAACGGACCCAAATCAGAAACCTGATTACCATAGAAATCAAGTAATTCTAGGTTCTTAAAGCATTCAAGCCCTGTCAAATCATGAATTCCTAATCTTAAGTCTGCCTCATCCAACCTATCAGCAGCAGCAATTGTAATATCTGTCGCATTGCCGTCAATAAGTTTTTCTTTTTTCATAGCATCAAGCAGTTTCTTTTTTAAAACTGCATCTGGGATATTAATAACTTGATTCTCGTCATAACCGGAACTGCTTCGATCTGCGTACGTAGTAGTAGAAGTAGAAGGAGAAGGAGTAGTAGCATTGCTGCTCGCGTACGCTACCTCAGGAGTACTACCTGCAACAACACCCATTGAAGTTGCAATACCAACGCTAACAATAATCGGCAAAACCGAATTACGCTTCTTCTTACTACTCTCCATAATCAACCTCTAATCATCAATCTCTACAATTAGTAAAATCACTGTCAAAAAAAGTAGACTTTAATTTACTTGATGACTTTTGCTGAAATATGTAATATAATAAGTAAAAATGGGTGGAAATTCTGCTCATAAGTTTGTAAATTAAAGTCTACTTTTATTTACAAAATTTTTCGATATTTCTTGCATGTAGCCACTTAGAAAACGTAGTATGCGAAACAGAAAGTATTTCTGCACCCTCACGCAAATTTACCTGTCCACGCTGCCACCTAGTCGCCACAGCATAAAAATCATCAGGAACCTCAATCTTTGACCTACCAAACACCACACCTCTTTGTCTGGCAACACGAATTCCTTCCATTTGTCTTTGATGAATATTTTCTCGCTCAACTTGAGCAACATACGATAAAATCTGCAATACAAGATCGGCAATAAACTTACCTGTTACACCATTTACATGTTTTCTCGTATCCAGCAAAGGACAATCCAACACTACAATATTTGCTTCTTTTTCTTTTGTGATTTTGTTCCATTGCTCAATAATCTCATCATAGTTTCTGCCTAAACGGTCAATCGACTTCACAAACAACTCATCACCAGATCTCAAACGTCTAAACAATCTCAAATAATTTCTACGATTGAAATCCTTCCCTGATGCCTTGTCAATATAAATACAGCCTTTCCTAATGCCACTGTCTTCCAAAGCCTTAAACTGTCTGTCTACACACTGATCCTTTGTAGACACCCTCGCGTACCCATAGCGCATACTTATTATCTACTCCTTTTTGAACACCATTATTCCAAAAAAGAAAAGAATAATTCAGCATGAAGAATTATAAAACCCCACTCCACAAGGTGGGTGCAAAGTGGCGAATCGACTTGCATGGGCGCTTTGACAGAGCTTGAAATTGCATAACGCATTTCAAGCTCCTTACCAATATATTTTTCGTTTTGCAAGATGGTTTTAATATTAGACAAGTGCTATTTTAAATGTCCTGCACCGTTTTTAACACCGTCTTTTTCAAGACCCTCCGCTATATCTCTAAGGCTTGCTCCTTCTAAATATTCTCTATAGATTCTTCTTACGACTTTTGCTTCCTTTTCAAGAATTACATGTTACTTGAAGATTATGATAAAAAGAATTTGTTTGATGGTGAAGATTTTTTGAAAAATAGGGATAAAGCTAAATTAACTTCAAAATCTAAGGTATTAAAAATAAAATATAAAAAACTAATTATAGGATTGAATATAGCAACAAATGATAGATAGTAAAAATCTATCGTCTTTTTTATACTCAAAATTAGGATGTAAAAATGGTAAGGATAAGAATCCCCACTTAAAACAATTTAATATATAAGACTTTTAGCGATTGAAATATAAATTCAGTCGCTTTGCTAATTGAAATTTATAGATTAAGGATAAGAAATTAATGGATAGAGAAATGATAATTTAGCTGCCTAATATTCTATTGTCGCTTGCCCGTTCATGAGCATAGGTAAAAGCAAATCACGGAGAGCTATCAAAGCTCTATTTTCGCGTTGATTAGACGATATAGTCGTATAATCAGGCATAGCAATGCTATTAAACGTCTTAAGTTCAATCTCATTTAGAATATAAATGGGTCGATTATTAACTAGTGGTTTATCACAAGAAAATACAGCATCACCACTAATGAAAAATGGGTATTCTCCATTGAGATCTTTAGCTGTTACGACTTGAATGGTAGATTTCTTCTCTTCACTGATAATGTCACCAAGCTTTCCGTTTGACTCTCTACGAAAGAATTCGTCACACAACTTCGCCAGTAACGAAAGGTGGGTTATTCACAATCTAGTAAAAAGATTTGAATTAAGCCAGGCAGCGACGCCATCGTTGTTGTTAGAAGCGCAAACCTCGTCTGCAATCGCAAGCAAACGAGGATTACTATTTGATACAGCTACGCCATATCCTCCTGCTAAAAACATATCGATATCTATAATATCGTCTCCAAAAACAACTGAGCGACTAGGCTTCACACCCAAACGATTGCAAATAACGTTCAAAGCATGCCCCTTATTTGCAAGAGGATTCGTAAGCATCCACAAAACATCTTCGCTAATATGTAGCGAAAAGTCACTTGGAAGAATGCTCTGAAGTTTTTCCTTCTCACTATCTCGAGGAACAATAATAATCTTGTCTGCAATGCCACTTGGAACATTAGAAAAATCGGTAATAATAAAATCCTGCTCGTTCCAAAGCATACGAACATCAAAATTAGTGTAACGAACATCGTTCATAACAATGCCAATGCGAAGCGTAGGAATCTCATTAAGCAAGCGCAAACACACACTACAAGCATGTTGAGAATCAAATCCAAAACGCGTAAGAGTATCAATGCTTCTTTGCGAAGTAAGATCGCTAATAGTACTATGCGCGCAATCAAAATCAATAAGAGCGCCATTAAGATATGCGCAAACTTGAGTTTGCAAATCGTGGATAAAATCAAAAGCACTTCCAACAGGTCGGGCTGTAATAATCGCAAGCGGTATTCCACATTCGCTCAAACGCTTAGCAGCGCTAATAGTTTCTTTGCTTAAATATCTGCCTTCAAAAGTTTGTGAATCATGAAGCATAGTGCCATCAAGATCGGCAATAATAAGTGATGGAGAAAAACGAAGCATATGTACCTAAATTTTTAACGCGCGCGCAAGCAACACAATGCGCTTTAATAAAACAAAAGCGCGCAATCTTTCGACTACGCGCTTAAAAGAATACTTAGATAAGTGAGAACTTAGTCATAAGATTCAAGACAACGATAACCGCCACCCAAATCAAAGCTATGATAACAGTCCAACGATTCAAGTTCTTTTCTGCAACACCAGAGCTACCAGCGTTCTTCGTTAAACCGCCGCCGAACATGTCGGAAAGGCCGCCGCCCTTGCCCTTGTGCATCAAAATCAACAATGTTAACAGAATGCTGGTGAGCACAAGCAACACTTGCAAAACAATTTTCACAGCGGACACAAGTAACCTCCTGTTTTTAGTACTCAGTAAAGCATAGTAAAAGCCATTGACCTATAAGCTAAATATATGTTGAATCAGTGCTAAATCTTTCGCTAAATCATTCACTAAATAAGCACTAAATAAGCACTAAATCTTTCGCTAAATCATTCACTAAATCAGCACTAAATAAGCACTAAATCTTTCGCTAAATCATTCGCGGTTTTTATAAGACGCGAGTTTAACAATAGAAGCAAGCTCTTCAACATCTAAAGACGCGCCTCCAATAAGGAATCCATCCACATCTGGCTCACTAATTAAGCTTGACGCATTAGAAGACGTTACAGAGCCGCCATAAAGAATACGCACGGAATTTGCAACATTATCGTCAAAAGTGCGGCGCAAATCGTCTCTAATCGCAAAAGCTGCTTCTTGAGCAGATTGCGCTGTAGCAACCATGCCAGTTCCAATAGCCCAAACTGGTTCGTACGCAATAATCAAACGCGCTGCCTGCTTAGAGTCTAAGTCGCGAGTAACGTCGTGAACTTGACCAACTGCAAAATCAAGTTCTATACCTTGCTTGCGCTCCTCGAAGCTTTCGCCAACGCATAAAATTGGTTGCATTCCAGCTGCAAGAACAGCGCGCACTTGGTCAACAATATTCGCATCGTCTTCTGGATGATACTTTCGACGCTCAGAATGGCCTACAATCACCATTGAGCAGCCAAGACTTACAAGCATATCTGCAGAAACGTCTCCAGTAAACGCTCCTTGAGTTGTAACGGAAACAGCTTGCGCCCCGTAAAGAATAGGAATATTGCTGGATTCAACTAAAACTTGTACGCTTCTTAAGGATGTAAACGACGGCATAAGCGCAATATCGCATTTTTTACAATCGAAGTGAGAATCGCAAAGCTGCCACCAGAATTTTTGAATAAAATGAGTGGCTTCAAGGTGATTGAAATTCATCTTCCAATTGCCTGCAACTAGCGGTTTTCTATTCACACCCATAATCACCCTTAAGAATTAAGAATAAAGAATAAAGAATAAAGATAAATATTAACATTATGCCGACCTCGATTTACAAAATGATTTTATAAAATCGAAGCCGGCACAATATATTAAAGTTATTTATTCAAGCACGCTCAAGCCTGGAAGAGTCTTGCCTTCCAAGAACTCGAGGGAAGCGCCACCACCAGTGGAGATGTGCGAGAAGCCGTCTTCTGCAAATCCAAGATTACGAACTGCAGAAGCGGAATCACCACCGCCAACGATAGTGAAAGTGCCGTTCTTAGTGGCGTCAACCAAGCCTTGTGCTACAGCACGAGTGCCAGCTGCAAACTCTGGAACTTCAAACACACCCATAGGTCCATTCCACACAACAGTCTTAGAATCAACAATCTTATCGTGGAACAGCTTTTGAGAATCAGGGCCAATATCCAAGCCCATCTTGTCTGCAGGAATAGCATCCGCTGGAACAACTTCTGGAGCAACAGGAGTATCTCCTGCTGGGAAACCAGCGTTAACAACAATATCGGTTGGAAGAACAAGCTCAACGCCATTCTTCTTAGCAGTTTCGATATATCCCTTAACCTTCTCGAGTTGATCTTCCTCAAGCAAAGATGTACCGACTTCGTGACCCAAAGCCTTAAGGAATGTGAACACCATACCGCCGCCAATAACAAGGCGATTTGCTTTAGAAAGCAAGTTTTCAATAACGCCGAGCTTATCGGAAACCTTAGAGCCACCAAGAACAACAGTCAAAGGACGCTCTGGATTTTCGGTTGCGCGAGAAAGTGCCTTAACTTCCTTCTCTACAAGCAAGCCTGCAGCAGATGGAAGATCTGCAGCAACATCGTAGTTAGAGCCTTGAGCGCGGTGAACAACGCCGAAGCCGTCGGAAACAAAAACCTCTCCAAGAGACGCAATCTTCTTAGCATATTCAGCGCGTTCAGCAGCATCCTTGCTTGTTTCTGCAGCGTTAAAGCGCACATTCTCAAGCAAAACAACGTCGCCATTGTTCATTGCAGCAACCTTAGCTTGAGCATCTTCGCCATAAGTATCTGCAGCCAAAGCAACATTTACACCAAGAAGTTCACCTAAGCGAGCTGCCACTGGAGCCAAAGAAAGCTCTGGAACAACCTGACCCTTTGGACGGCCAAGATGAGCCATTAAAATAACCTTGGCACCCTGCTCACGCAAAGCTTTAATCGTTGGCAACGCAGCCTTAATACGACCGTCGTCTGTGATAGTCGTGCCCTTAAGAGGAACATTAAAATCGGCACGAACGAGTACGCGCTTGCCGCTCAAATCTCCCAAATCTTTAAGTGTCTTCATTGGTATCCTTTCCAAACCATGATTCAACCAATCATGATGGCGAATTTAACAAGAAAAAAGACGAAAGCAAAGCTAAAACGTCTATAAATTCCACAAATGATTATACCGCATATGTGCAACAAGCGCGCACAATTTCAACAAATATCAACAACAAATATCAACAACAAAATCGCGCGATACAAAAATGCCGCATACTTTGTGTATACGGCATTTAATCAAAGTTAGTAGCTGCAAAAGTTAATTCTAGAATCGACTCACATTCTAGATTTTTCGACTTTAGCGCAAAGTTGCAAAAGTCTACGAATACGACCAGCAACAGCATCTTTTGTGATTGGAGGATCTGCCAAATGGCCAAGCTCTTCCAAGCTTGCATCACTGTGCTTAAGTCGCAACTTGCCTGCCATCAAAAGATTTTCTGGAATATCGTCTCCAAGAACGTCGAAAGCGTGACGAACCTTTTCGCAAGCTTCTGCAGCAGCCTTAGCACTTCTACGCATATTTGCATCGTCGAAGTTTGCTAAACGATTAGCTTTTCCTCTTGCTTCGCCATCAGAACGCTTACCAGTCCATTCTCTAGAAGACCTTGGAGCGCCAATCAAATTAAGCATACGCTCGATTGCGTCTGAATCACGCAAAGTAACGCGCTCGGAGCTTTTAACTTTACGAGCCTTTGCGCTTACACCCAAACGTGCAGCCATAGCTTGCAGAGCTGTTGCAGCCTCGTGAGTTGGGCAAACAATCTCTAGATAACTAGCTTTTCCAGGATCCGATATAGCGCCATGAGCTATAAACGCTCCCCTCCATGCGGCTTTAATTTGCGCAATGCTTCCGCTAACAATCTCTGGAGCTAAGCCTGCAACAATGTGCATACGGCGATCCAAAAGACCAGATTGCAATGCTAAAGCTGCGGCTCCTCGATCAACAAGAACCTCGTAACGAGTAACAACACCCGTAGGCGTTTGACGAGAAGCTTGAGAAATCTTCGCTTCTCTCTGGAAATAAGTCTCAAGCACATCTACGAGCCATTGTGCTGCATTTTGCGAATCAAACTGTGCTCTAATTACAGCTTGATTATTAACTGGCCTTAAACCTCCAGCAAAACGCATCATCGCTGCAGCTTGAGCCATAATAACCGCTGGTTGGTCACTATTATTTGCGACGAGTTCGTTCTTTACGTCGTCAAGAAGAGCCAAGGGAAACCTCCTATTTTGTTCTTCTTAAAGTATGCGTTGGGATTCTTGCAAGATGCCATTGCACGATGCTAAAAACATCTACATGCTCGGCTTTCTGTAGTACCCAATGACTTGGACATTTTACCTTTTAATATTGTTTTTTATATTACATAACACCGTAGGAGAAAATACATTATTAGTTAAATCATGCTCTAGATCTCATCTCTCTAGCAGACACAGTAACTTGTAATCCTCTAGACTTTAATCGTTTTGCAAGCTCTATGCTAATAGCTACAGACCTATGCTGGCCTCCTGTGCACCCAATTGCAATAGTTACATAGTGCTTATCTTCTTTTGCAAAGCCATCGATTGCTGTAAGAAGAGCTTTCTCGTAGGAATCTAAGAATTCTATTGCGGCTGGGTTTTTAAGAACATAATCACTAACAGCTTTATCTTTACCAGTTAAATCTCTAAGTTCTGGAACCCAAAATGGATTTGGCAAAAATCGCATATCTGCTACAAAGTCTGCGTCCATAGGCATTCCGTACTTAAATCCAAAACTAAAAATATGCACAGATACAGTAGAAGATCCTTTTCCAAGCAAGCCTTCGTAAAGCTTAGTTGAAAGTTGATGAATACTAAGAGTAGAAGTATCGATAATAATATCCGCGCAATCTTTAAGATGACTTAAAAGCTCGCGTTCTTCTAAAATGCCATCAATAAGTCTTCCGCCGCGTTGCAAAGGATGCGGCCTGCGCACAGACTCGTATCGCTTAATAAGCACAGAATCGGAAGCATCTAAAAATAGTATTCGAGTTTTTACGCCCAAATCATCTATATGACCTAAAACAGCAAAGAGGTCGTCAAAATATCCTCTAGAGCGAACATCAATCACTGCTGCAAGCTTATGTACTTTAGAGCCAGAAGACGTCATCATGTCTACAAGAGGGATAAGCAGCTTTGGAGGAAGATTATCAATAACATACCATCCCATGTCTTCCAAAGCATTTGCAGCATGCGATCTTCCAGCGCCACTCATGCCCGTAATAAGCATTACTTCAAAATCGCTTGAAACATGCGCATTTTGACTACTTAAAGAAGCGTTATTTGATTGCAACTTAAAAACGGGATTATGAGATTGCATTTCTAGATTATTCTCATCGCTCATAATGCCTCCTGCAATGCTTTTTCCATGCAACTTCTTATGTAATCGTAATCTGTAGCCTTGTCAGATTTATGTTTGACTATACAAGAATTATCACTAGAATCATCACTCGAATCATCACTCGCATATCTATATTCAAAAGTCATGAGTTTTACTTGATCTAATGCCTGGTGTAAAAGCATTTCTTCTCCGCCAATACCAATGCCGTATTTTCTCCAAACTTTAAGCATTTGGCTTGGTCGAGGATCATATACAACGTCTAGCAAAGCTCCTAAATGTTTTATTGACTTTTCTTGGCAATATTCACACAAAGCTAGCGCCAATCCGTCTGCTACATGAGCTGGAACAGTGCTTATAACAATATCTGCGTTTGCAATTGCTTCAATTGCATCCAACGAAGAAATAGATTCTAGAATGTGAGATTTATCACATTTTTCCATATCTTGCGATATTTTTATAAATTCAGAATCAATAGTAGGGAATTCTATACCGCAAACAGGCTTGTAATCGCGTTTGTTTTTAAGATACAAGTTAGACGGCTCTATTCTTCTGCTATTTGGAAAATCCGAGTTATGTTTATCTACTAAATCGTTAAATCTACTAACGCCTTTAACAGTTTTACCATCGCTTTGCAATCTTGCAACAACACTAACTTTGCTCAATTTTGAGCCTTGCGCAATTTCTATTAAAGCTGCCATTGCAGAAGACGCTGTGTTTCCGCTGCCAATAATAACCGCACTTTTAGCGTTTAATATTTTAGATTTTAGAGCGCGCATTAACGCCATTACAATCCCATTTACATCTGTATTACAAAGCTCAATCGTCTCAGGATTTTCTATGCATGGCTTTTTACTAAACACAGCAGTATTTGCAACTCCAAGTGTTTTTGCCCAATAATCGCAAGCTACACCTAGGCTCATAATCGTTTTTTTAAGTGGCATTGTAAGGCTTAAGCCTTTCCAAGAATCATCAAGATTTGCAATAAAATCTTTTAAGTCTTCTTCGCTAACTTTTTCTTTACTATAATGCCAATTTCTCAAGCCCAATGCCTTATATGCAGCGTTGTGTAAAACTGGAGATAATGAGTGCGATATTGGATTGCCCAAAACCGCACAATTGTAGCATTTTTCAACCATTTTCACCTCTTTATTTATGAGCCTATTTATTTATATAAGTCTCTTTATTTATAAGTCTTTGCTTGTAAGCCTTTATTTGTAAGCCTATGCGATTTTACAAATCCTTAGGATCTACACTAAATTTTAATTCTCCACTTTTTCGCATTGCAAAATGCTTTGCACATTCTTTTTTCAAACGATTAACTAATTCGTCTCTATATTCTAATGGCACTCTTACAACTGCTTTAACTCTGTCGTTTAATTCTTCAAATCGTTGAGAATTTTGCTCGTGCAATGTTGAAGGAGGCTTCATTGGAACAATTCCAAGTAAAGGTGGAAGATATTCGGATTCGCAAGATTCGCAAGAATTGCCACTAGATTCGCAAGAATCCACAGAATCCACAGAATCCACATAGCCGCTATTTTTAGTTTCGACTTTTAGCATTGGAAGACTATCTCTAGATAAATCACCATTTTTACTTGCGACTTTTGCAATATCTTCACTCTCACAATCACCCATTGCTCCAATCGCGTTAAGCGTATCTACAACAGCTTGCCTAAAGCCCCATATTCTTGCAACGCAAACAGACGGAGGCAAAAGCGCATCTTCTCTTTCTTTAAGCTCTTGCTTAGAAAGAAGAGAAGAATCCCACTCCTCCAACGATTTAGCGAGAATATCGTAAGTCTCTCCTAAAATCAGCACACTTCCACCTTTGGATTTTGCGCTGCACATAGAAGCCGCCTTCATCCACGCGTTCAAAGTGTCGATTCGAGCATCTAATCCCGTGTTATAAAGACTCGTCCACGCGTCTAAAATCGCAACAAGACCATATTCTCCGCAAGAATTTTTAGAATTGCTTAAAACACGCGGCTGCGATCCAAGCGCGCTAATAACAATCATCGGCTTTTGCTCAATCCACTCAACAACACCGCTTTTTTGTTTTGCGGAAGAAACAATAATCGGAACGTCCTTAAAAAGCTTAAACACTTCTTTAGCTGTAAAATTAACGCCTATATGAACAGCTTCAATCTCTCCAAAATTACTCGCACAATTCGAGCATTTCCAACCTATTGCAACACTTCCACACCACGCACATTTAGGAGCAGAACCGTCTATAGGCAAGTCAAGCGGTCCAGTGCATCGTTTGCAACGCGCAATACAATGGCATTTTTTACACGCAGCTTTTTGAATAGCACTATCTTGGCAAGTAACAAGCAAAACAGGCATTTTAGCGTCTAAAGTTTGCCTAATCGAAGCTAGCGCAGTGTACGGTATTCTAGAACCTGCACTCGGGTCGTTTATTTTAGTCAAATTATTTGAATTCAAAAGACGAACCCACGGACTTGCATTTTGAACAACAGACTTAAAAGGCGTAACCTCTACTAAATGCCCACTAACAGAAGGAGCTAATTTTTTGTTTTCAACTTCACTTTGACTAATAACACTTCTTGCAAAAGACATTGAAACAAATACGCCATTATGATTTTTTGCGCGCAATCGCATAACGCCTCTAGCTTGCGCGTAAGGCATCATGCCGTCTGCATACTGATATGCGCTATCTTCTACAATCACAAAAAGCGCTTGCGACTCAACTGGCGCATACATTGCAGACCTTGTTCCTAAAACGCACGGAACAATACCCTTTTCTATAGCTCTCCACGCTCTATACCTATCTGCTGGAGAATCATAAGCGCAAAGACGAGCAACATCTCCACTTAAAGCGCCACTAGAATTTTGTGACTTTTTATAAGGCTTAAGGCCGTAGACCATAAGCGAGCGCATAACATCGCTCACTTCTCGAATCGTAGGCAAAACAACAGCAACTTGGCGACCCGCGCTTATGGCATTTGCAATAATCCACGCTAAATCTTGTGCCCACCTAAATGCGCCTGGCAAAGCATCTATAAGAAAAGCTTTGTAATTATTCGTAGTATTTAACGTAAAATCATCTTTGGAATGCAAATAATAAGGTTTTTGAACGTTTTCTAGCGCTTGTTTTAGCAAATCCGCGTTTTTGTAAGACGCAAACATGCGAGCATCGGTTGTTTTTATAAGATTTTCCGATCCGCTATATTGATCCTGTTGGTAGTCATCTTTTGATTTTAAGCTTTTACGAAAATCGCTAGTCCATTTTTGCCTTTTAGACATGTGAATATCGTCTAAAAAATTCTCTTTATCTACGCCAGCGATTCTTTTTGGCAAAGCGAGTCGAATAATATTCGCTCTAGTTCCACCATAAGCTTCTGCAATTGACGAAATATCTTGCATAAAAGATTTAGACGCAACTTTTTCGCTCGAAACAATTTTTTCAATAAACTTTAAGGAAGATTTTGGCGTTTCACTCGAATCGCTTCTGCTCCATATGATTCCATTAACGCGTCTCGCGCCAAATTTTACGCGAACCATAACACCTGGTTTTGCGTCTTCATCTTGCGATTGGCTAACAATGTAGTCGAAAGTTTTTCCAAGATGAGGTGCTTGAACGTCTAAAACAACATGCGCAATCGCACAGTTACTCGCTTGGATTGGTGTTGAACCACCCTTTTTGCGCCTGTGCGATTTTTTCGCTAAACCTTCAAGAGAAGGCTGCAACGAAGACTGTTCAAGCATTAATAATCCTTATAAAATCAATCCTTATAAAATTTCAAATCATTTTTTTAACGATTTTACCTCATTTTTAATCTGTTCAACACGATTCAACTCTTCCCAAGGAAAATCAACATCACTTCTGCCAAAATGCCCATATGCAGAAGTCTTCGAGTAAATTGGTCTAAGCAAATCAAGCTCGTCTATAATCGCAGCTGGTCGCAAATCAAAGACTTTGCGAACGATTGCAGAAATATCCGAACGCGTAATTCCATTAGCTTCTGTTCCAAAAGTTTCTACATTTACGCTAACAGGCTCCGCAATACCAATCGCGTACGCGACTTGCACTTCTACTTTGTGAGCCAAACCTGCGGCAACAAGATTCTTAGCAACCCAACGCGCGGCGTATGCTGCAGAACGATCTACCTTACTAGGGTCTTTTCCAGAAAAAGCTCCGCCACCGTGATGAGCGGCTCCACCATAAGTGTCTACAATAATCTTTCTGCCAGTTAATCCTGAATCTGCAGCAGGCCCGCCTAAAACAAACGACCCTGTAGGATTTACAAGCATTCTATAATCACTATAATCAACGCGATTTTCTAAGACTTTACTAAGAACAGGCTCTACAACGTTTTTAACAAGCTGTTCTCTAAGCCAATCAACGCTTACATTAGGGCTATGTTGAGTGGAAATCAAAACAGTATCTAAGCGAATAGGCTCTAACTTTTCGTTATACTCGATTGTTACTTGCGTTTTTCCATCTGGTCTAAGATTTGGCACAATCCCAAACTTTCTAACATAAGATAAGCGTTGAGCAAGACGATGAGCAAGATATATTGGAAGAGGCATATAAGTGTCTGTTTCGTCGCTAGCGTAGCCAAACATAACGCCCTGGTCGCCTGCTCCTTGACTCTTATAACGTTCTTCTTTAGACGCAAGATTTTCGGATTCTAAATCTAATCTAGAAACACCTTGATTTATCTCCGCGCTTTGCTCAGTTAGCGAAACCATTACTCCGCAAGAATCGGCATCTAAGCCAACCGAAGAACTGTTGTATCCAACTTCGCGCACAACTTTTCTTACTATTCCAGGAATATCTGTGTAAACTTCTCCCCTAACTTCGCCAAAAACAACAAATTGGCCTACGCAAGCGCAAACTTCAACAGCAACATGCGCATGAGGATCTTGACGAAGCATGTCGTCTAAAATTGCATCCGCAATCTGATCGCAAAGCTTATCTGGATGACCTTCCGTAACAGATTCTGCAGAAATAAGTTTAGACTCTTTCATAATTCCCCTTTATAACTTTATGACTTTATAAATCAAGCTAACTCTATAAATCAAGCTAGCTCTATAAATCGCGCATTAAAACAATCGCAGCCGCATACCCGCACGCGATTGTAAGCGCAAGGATAATACGGCTGCAATTAAACGAAAAAGAAAACTTAGTTTCCTTCGTTCACATCGTCTTCACCAAGCTTCTCTACTAGCAAACCCTTATTAATCTCGCGGAATGCAATAGAAAGAGGCTTTTCTTGGTTCTTATACTCAACAAGAGGACCGACGTTTTGCAACAATCCTTCGTTAAGCTGTGTGAAATAAGAATTAATCTGCCGTGCTCGTTTTGCGGCAAACAAGGCAAGCGCATACTTGGAATCCGCATGTTGCATTAAATCATCAATAGGCGGATTTGCAAGTCCCGAAGGTGTTGGCTTAGTGCCCAATGCCATAATGTTCTCCATATTCTATGGTGCCACAATAGTTTCCAAATAGTCAATTGTAAGCTATTGCAAGGATATTCAAAACACTAATCAAAATTAAACTAAAGTGATTGGAACTAATCTAAACTAATCTAAATCGTATTCTTTAGCGATTATATTCCAAAGCTCGTCTGCAGCGCGATTAGCATCGTCATTAACAATCACAAAATCAAACTCACTAGACGCAGCAATTTCCACTTTTGCTGTTTGCAAACGCTTAGCTTGCTGCTCAGGAGTTTCTGTGCCTCTACCAATAAGCCTACGCTTAAGCTCTTCAAAGCTAGGAGGAGCAATAAACACGTACACAACTTCCAAACCAAGTCTAGAAGCCTCTTGCTTTACTCTTCTAGCTCCTTGAAGATCAATCTCTAGAAGCGTTGGAACGTTTTGAGCAAGATGATCCAAAACTGGCTTAAGAAGAGTACCATAGTGAGCCATTCCGTGAACAAGAGCAGTCTCTAAAAATTCGCCGTTCTTTTGTCTTCTAGCAAACTCTTCTTCGTCAATAAACCAATAATGAATGCCATTAAACTCGTCGTAACGAGGCTTTCTTGTAGTCGCAGAAACAGAAAGCCAAATATTAGGGTGTTTTTCGCGCAATACCCCCTCAACAGTGCCCTTACCCGCAGCAGTAGGACCAGTAAGAACAATCAATCGCCTTTTAATGGATTGCGTACTTTGTGTATTGTCTAAACTAACCATATTTGACTCTCTTAAATCATTTTTATGAATCCATTAAAGCTTGACGAATATCCCAAGCTATTCGTTCAGTTGCATTAGATAATGCACCAATATCTGGACCGTGCGAAGCAATAGACCTAGAAACAGTTACTAAAACGTTTCCGTGAGTTCCAGCAAAAACAGTTTTCAAATCGTTAGCTTCCGCACCCTGCCAGCCGTAGCCTGGAGAAAGAATAGGGCCAGTAAAACTCGTTAAATCGATTCCACCGCCGTTCATCCAATCTCCAATAGTAGCTCCAACAATCAAGCCAACAGAACCCATGCCCTTTGTATTGTTGTTAAAAGTTTGAGCAGTTTGAGCAATACCATGAGCAACAGTTGTACCACGGTATGAACCAGTTTGGCGAATTGCTGTTTGCAAACTAGCGCCTTCGCGATTAGACGTTAGCGAAGCAATAAACACACCCTTGCCATTATTAAGAGCCTCATTAATCAACCCACCCATTGACCTAGCTCCGTAATACGGAAGAAGCGTAATTGCATCTGTAAGAAGAGGCGCATCTGGCTTAAAATAAGCGTCTGCAAGAGCGGAGATTGTTGTAGACAATCCACCATGACCGCAATCAACAATAGTGATTACATCCATTTGCCTTGCAGCGTACAGCACTCGTTCGAGCGCTGCGAACCCCTTAGACCCGTAGCGCTCGAACATGCTTGACTGGAATTTTACGGCAGCAGCTCTGCCGTTCATGGCTTGAAGCATACGCATGGAGAACAATTCTGCTCCTTGAGCGTCCATATTGTATCCCCAATTAAGCAGCATTTTGCGGTGCGGATCTATACCAACGCATAATGGCCCATATTTTGCCATAGCGTTTTTTAGACGCAATCCAAAATCGGATCTTTGCGCCTGCAATTCCTGCTCTCGTATGCTTTCGGTCATGTATTAAGCCCGACTTTCTTCGTTTTCTGCCTTCTCGATTGCAAACAGTTGCTTTGCATGCTCCTGAATGCTCATCACTTGGTAATCGTTGTTCTTAACGGCTTCTATAGCCATAAGAACTGGTGCAAACTCCGTAATTGTAGTGAATTGCGGAAGGTCTGCTGCAACAGCAGCTGCACGAATAGCATAACCATCCGTACGCGACCCTCTTGAATTCGGCGTGTTCAGCACCATATCAATCTTACCATTTTCAATCAGCTCAACCACGTTTTTGCCGATTCTTTCATGCGAAGGCTCATCATTTCGCACATCCTTCGCCGTGTCGCCTTGGCTAGAAAGCTTATCAACAATAACGGAATCAATGCCATAGCGTCGAAGAACAGATGCCGTACCTTCTGTAGCCCAAATAGTAAATCCAAGTTCTACTAAGCGCACTGCGAGTAATGGTAATTGCCTCTTATCGGCATCACTTACAGACACAAACACGTTTCCACTTGTAGGCAAACCGCCCTTGTATGCTGCAAGCTGACTCTTAGCAAAAGCATGTGGGAAGTCGCGGTCAAAGCCCATAACTTCTCCAGTAGAGCGCATTTCTGGTCCTAGCAAAATATCAACCGTGCGACCAACAGGCGTGCGGAAACGCTTGAAAGGCAAGACGGAAGCTTTAATTGCCACTTGCTGGCCTGGGTGAATATCTCCACCATCTCCCTTTGGAAGAAGAAGACCGCGCTTTCGCTGCTGTGCGATTGTTTCTCCAGCCATAATTCGAGCAGCAGCTTTAGCAAGAGCAACTCCCGTAGCTTTAGAAGCAAACGGAACAGTTCTAGACGCTCTAGGATTTGCCTCAATTACGTACAAAGTGTTTGCCATAAAAGCGTATTGAACGTTAATAAGACCACGAACCGAGCATCCGCGAGCAATCGAAAGCGTGCCCTCGCGAAGTCTACGAATTTGATCGTCGGAAAGCGTGCTTGGAGGAAGAGTGCAAGCTGCATCGCCAGAGTGAACGCCAGCCTCTTCAACATGCTCCATAATTCCGCCAATATAAAGCTCGTTGCCGTCGTAAAGCGCATCAACGTCAATCTCAATAGCATCTTGGAGGAACTTATCAATCAAAAGCGGCGAAGGCAAGCGACCAGAAACAACAGTGTCTGCTCTAGCTTCTTGCAAAGCGCGATCTACGTATTTTGCAAGCTGAGCATCGTCATACACGATTTCCATGCCACGACCTCCAAGCACGTAGCTTGGTCGCACAAGAACAGGATAACCGATTGCGTGAGCTGCATCTTTAGCTTCTTCAAGGCTTAAAGCCGTGCCGTAGCGCGGAGCATTCATGCCTTCTTGACGAAGAACCTCGCCGAAAAGCTCGCGATTTTCCGCCAAATCAATGGCCTCAGGAGTAGTTCCCAAAATCGGAACTCCTGCAGCCTTAAGGCGAGCTGCAAGCGAAAGCGGAGTTTGACCACCAAGCTGAACAATCACGCCTTTAACTGGTCCAAGCTTCTTTTCTGCTTGATAAATCTCAAGCACGTCTTCGAAAGTAAGCGGCTCAAAGTAGAGGCGATCCGACATATCGTAGTCTGTAGAAACTGTTTCAGGATTGCAATTGACCATGATTGTGTCGTAATCCTTACCCAGCTCTTGCACAGCATGAACGCAAGTGTAGTCAAACTCAATACCCTGACCGATTCTATTTGGACCAGATCCAAGAATAATCACAGCTTCGCGATTGCGTGGCTTAAGCTCGCTTTCTTGAGCGTAGCAAGAATAGTAGTAAGGTGTTACAGCGTCGAACTCGGCAGCGCAAGTGTCAACCGTTTTGTAAACAGGATGCAATCCATACGCCCATCGAAGCTCTCGAACCATGTTTTCGCCTTCGTCGCCAAGATTACGCAAATGCGCAATTTGAACATCCGAAAGGCCCGCAAGCTTAGCGCTCTTTAACACTTTTGGCGTCAAATTTTCTGCTTCACGAACCTCTAGCGCTGTTTTGTTAATTAGCGAAAGCTGCTCAACAAACCATGGGTCGATTTTTGTTGCGTCAAAAATCTGCTTTGGAGTTGCTCCACCCCAAAGCGCGCGCTGAATTTGCAAGTAGCGGTGCTCTGTTGGCGTGTGCATTTCTTCAAGAAGTCTATTAACTTCTTCTTTGCTTGGGCGCTCGCCGTCCCAGTTAAAGCACGCGTGACGCTTGTCTATTGAGCGCATTGCTTTTCCAAGAGACTCCTGGAAGTTTCCAGCCAAAGCCATAGCTTCGCCAACAGACTTCATAGAAGTTGTAAGCGTAGTGTCTGCTCCAGGGAACTTTTCGAAAGCAAAGCGCGGAATCTTAGTTACAACATAGTCAATCGTTGGCTCAAAGCTTGCAGGCGTTGAACGCGTAATATCGTTTTGAATTTCGTCCAAAGTGTAGCCGAGCGCAAGTTTTGTAGCGATTTTTGCGATTGGGAATCCAGTTGCTTTAGACGCGAGCGCCGAAGAGCGCGAAACTCGCGGATTCATTTCGATTACGATTATGCGACCAGTCTTAGGGTTGATCGCGAATTGAATATTGCAACCGCCTGTATCAACGCCTACGCCTCGAATAATCGCAATGCCAATATCGCGCATCTTTTGATACTCGCGATCTGTTAGCGTAAAGCATGGAGCAACAGTAATCGAGTCTCCCGTGTGAACGCCTACAGGATCAACGTTTTCGATTGGGCAAACAACAACAACGTTGTCTTTGGAGTCTCGCATAAGCTCCAGCTCAAATTCCTTCCAGCCTTCAATGCCTTCTTCAATAAGCACTTCGTCTGTTGGAGAATAGTGGATGCCTGCTCCTGCAATGCGGTGTAATTCTTCTTGATTGTGAGCAATT
The DNA here is from genome assembly GCF_056746795.1 of Gardnerella sialicivorans subsp. sialicivorans. Taxonomy (NCBI): domain Bacteria; kingdom Bacillati; phylum Actinomycetota; class Actinomycetes; order Bifidobacteriales; family Bifidobacteriaceae; genus Gardnerella; species Gardnerella sialicivorans. The sequence continues at coordinate 73,522 of NZ_JBWPXA010000007.1, read as the reverse complement.
CCAGATCCTAAGCCGCCCATTGTAAAGCTTGGGCGTACAACTACTGGGTATCCTAAAGTTTCAACAATCTTGTCTACTTCTTCGATTGAGTGAGCAATAAAGGATTTTGCGCTTTCTGCTCCAGCTTTTTCTACGACTTTCTTAAAAAGCTCACGATCTTCACCGCGATCAATTGCTTCCAAAGATGCGCCGATAAGCTCAACATTGTACTTTTTTAGGATTCCTGCACGACCCAAGTCCATTGCAGCATTAAGAGCAGTTTGGCCGCCGAGCGTTGGAAGAAGCGCATTTGGCTTCTCTTTAGCAATAATGCGCTCCAAAATCGCCGTGTCTATTGGCTCAATATATGTTGCATCTGCAAGCTCTGGATCCGTCATAATCGTAGCAGGATTAGAGTTTACAAGGATTACGCGGATTCCTTCTTCGTGAAGCACTCGGCAAGCTTGCGTTCCCGAATAATCGAATTCTGCAGCCTGACCAATTACGATTGGGCCAGAACCAATCACCATTACAGACTTAATATCATCGCGTTTTGGCATTATAAATTCCTTTTATCTCTTTATACCTACTATTTTTCGCTCTTATTCTTGTGATTTTGCATAAGTTCTACAAAGCGATCAAACAAGTATGATGCGTCGTGAGGTCCTGCGGCTGCTTCTGGGTGATATTGCACAGAAAAAGCTGGAATATCAAGGCATTGCAAGCCTTCTACAACATTGTCGTTAAGATCTACATGAGACACTATTACGCGACCAAAATGGCCATTTTCGTAAGGAGACTGAACAGTCTGGCCAATAGGAGCATCTACAGCAAATCCGTGATTATGAGCCGTAACTTCCACTTTTCCAGTAGTCACGTCTTTTACAGGCTGATTTATGCCACGATGACCAAACTTAAGCTTGTACGTTCCAAAACCGAGCGCGCGACCAAGCAACTGATTTCCAAAGCATATTCCAAAGAATGGGTATCCTGCGTCTAACACATTACGCAATAATTCCACTTCGCGATTTGCTTGAGCAGGGTCTCCAGGACCATTCGAGAAGAACACGCCATCTGCGTTAAGCGCTTGAAGCGACTCAAAGATTATTGAGGAACTTACAACGTGCACACGGCATCCACGCTGTGCCAAACGGTGAGGAGTCATGGCTTTTATGCCAAAGTCAACAGCTACAACAGTGTAAAGCGGCTCTTTGCCCTCATAATCTCCGCAAGGCTCAATCGTATAAGCTTCTTGCGTACTAACTTCGTCTGTTAGTCGCAAGCCTTGCATTTGAGGAGTTTCTTTAATCTCATTTACAAAAGATGCAACTGTGCGAATTGCTCCAGTAGTTTTGTCTATAAGAGCATCATTAGAAAAAATGCCGGCACGCATAACGCCAACTGAGCGTAAATGTCGTACCAGCATTCTTGTATCAATACCACTGATTCCTACAATACCTTGTTTTTCTAAATCATCTTCCAAGGAACCAGTAGCTCTCCAATTGCTAACATTTGGACTTGGAGCTTTTACAACGTATCCTGCAACCCATATTTTTGACGACTCTGGGTCTTCGCCGTTTAGTCCCGTATTTCCTATGTGTGGGAACGTTTGAACAACTATTTGTTGATCATAACTTGGATCAGTAAGTGTTTCTTGGTAACCAGTCATTCCTGTAGAGAACACGATTTCAGCGCGTGTAGAACCTTTTGCGCCAAATGGTTTACCAACGTAAACTTGCCCGTCTTCCAATACTAATACTGCATCATCAGTGCCGAATCCGGCGAAGGTGTCGTTATAGCCCACCTTAACCCCCTTATGGCTTTAGGTTATTCGTGGCAAGTCTACTCATATTGGCGGACGGCGACGCGCCGATGGATTACAAAACAAAAATCCGCCTACTTTTACAAGCAAGCGGATTTACATGTTTTACGACTATTTTACAAAAGACTATTTTGCAAAACTAGAATCTGAATCTAAATCTGACTTTACAAAAGATTAATCGTTTTCTTGCGATTCACTAGACTCACTAGCTTCACCAGACTCGTCAGATTCCCCAAATTCACCATTAAACTTAGCCAAGCAAGCGTCTTTATCGGAAACAATTGCGCTTAAAAGACCATGAATAAAGGTGATTGCTTCATCGTCACTATATGTTTTAGAAAGAGCAATTGCCTCATCAATCGCAACTTTATCTGGCACTTCGTCGTTTAGAAGAATCTCCCAAACAGCAATGCGCAAAATATTGCGGTCAATAACCGCCATTCTTCCAACTTTCCAGCCTGTTGAATAGCGATTTAAGGTTTTATCAATCCTATTTCTGCGCTCTCCTACTCCGCGAATAATATCAACAGCATAATCCGGAAGAGGAGTTTGCGCGCCTGGCTCTTTCAAACGTTCGTCGAGTAAAGAAAGAATATTCTGACTTTTCTCGTCTGCCTCATAAAGAGTGTTCAATGCCCTCTTTCGAGCAGTGGAGCGTGCCATATTAGCGTCCTTTTTATAAGTTTCTACTAGTTTTCGCGACCAAGGTAAGAGCCGTCACGAGTATCGACCTTAACCTTTTCGCCTTCGCCAACAAAGAGTGGAACCTGAATTTCGGCACCAGTTTCCACGGTTGCAGGCTTAGTACCAGCGTTAGAACGGTTGCCTTGCAAGCCTGGCTCAGTGTGCGTAATTGTCAAAATTACAGACGCTGGAAGCTCTACGCTCAAAGGAGTGCCATCATGGAAGCTAACAATGCAATCAGTTCCCTCAAGAAGATACTTGCTTTGCTCTCCAACCAAATCCTTAGGAATGTACACCTGGTCGTAGGTTGTCATATCCATAAACACAAAGTTATCGCCGTCTTCGTAAGAGTATTGCAAAGTACGGTTATCAACGGTCTCGAACTCCATCTTCATGCCGGCGTTAAAAGTCTTATCGACAATCTTGCCCGAGAGCACGTTCTTAATGGTGGTACGAACGAAAGCAGGACCTTTGCCTGGCTTTACGTGCTGGAACTTAACAACAGTCCAAAGCTGACCTTCAAGGTTCAAAACCGATCCATTTTTAATATCATTGGTAGTCTGTGCCACGAGTTATCCGTTTCTTTCGCTAATAAAGCTGCAATTTACGCAGCTAAGAAATAAACCTTGCTTATTATGCCACAAAGCGTCAACTAATTAAAATAATAACTAAAATAACAACCGCATTTAACGCAATTATTCGTTACTCTGATCGTTTTGTTCCGAAGACTCTGAGTTTTGACTACGACCCATTGGAATATAGCCACCTTGATCATCCTTAGGATGTGGAGCATCAAAAGGATACCCATTGCCATCTCTACTTAAAAATCTATCGCTCACTTTTTTAATTCTATCTTCATACTGGCTTATAACAGCTTTTATTTTTTGATAAGCCTGCTTTAACTCTGTATAATTATTGCTGCTTTTAGCAAGAGCATTCCCTGCATCATTAATAGCATTTTCCAGACTTTTAGAAGCAGCAGCTAAAATAGGCAAATTTTTCGCTTTTTCTACAAGCTCTCTAGCTTTTTTAACAAGATTTAACAATTGATCACCGAAAGCAGTTCTGCTAGTTTTTAGTAAATTCTTTGCATGCGTTTTAACAGAATCAGCATCTTTACGCAAAGAATCCAATTTGTCTGAAAGCTTATTTTCAACTGTTGTAGAATCGTAAGAATCCGCGCCAAGTGGGCATGCTGGAATATCATCATTTAAGTCATCATTAGCGTAGCTTAGAGAAGATTCAAAATCATCTGCAGCGTCTTTAGCTGCATCAAAATCTTCATCAAAATCAGCAGCTTTTATATTAGAAGCATCTTTAACATCTTGACTTGATACAATTTTTTTAAGCTCTTCTTTAGCATTGATTACTTTTTTGCGCAATTGAACGCAATTTTTAGAAGGCTCACTTGCTTTTAGATTAGGCTTAGAGTTATTAGCAAATAATACAAACCCTAATCCAGCAACGACTCCGATTGATATAAGAGATACACAAACAATAACAGCAATAGCCTTTTTATCGCTTAACAAGGAGTTGTTTGAATCATCATTAGAAGATCCAAAAATATTTTCTTGCTCATACTCATCTTGATTATTAAAGGAAGCGATATCATCCAAATCCTGATGTCCGTTGTTATCTTCTTTCATAATCGCCATCCTTATTTAACAAGACTTACGCATGAATAAAATAGTAAGAACACGATTAATACACGATTAACGATTAATACGCGCACGATTAATACGTGACTTACATAATTCTATAATTACACAAGTCTATATTGTTTGCACAATTCATGCACCATATTTTTGCAAATAATTTTCAGCTTTGCTAGCCAAGTTCTTATCCATAACAGCACTTCCGTCACTATTAGTGAGTTTTTGTGCCGCATCGAAGATTTCGCGCACATTAGCAATTGGAAGCACTGGGAATCCAAACTCTTGTTCTACTGCTTTTACTGCAGAAAGATCGCTGTCTTTTGTGCGCTCCATTCTATCTACTGCCAAAATTAAGCCAACAACTTGCACATTTGCTTCTGCTTTAAGCTTTGGCAAAGTTTCGCGAACTGCAGTTCCAGCAGTCATAACGTCGTCAACCAGCAACACATTCATGCCGTCTTTTAGCGGCTTACCAACCATCATTCCGCCGTCGCCGTGATCTTTTCGCTCTTTTCTATCAAAAGTAAAACCAACAGGCATATTGTAATTATTCGTTAAAGCCATAGACGTAGAAACTGCCAGCGGAATGCCTTTATAAGCAGGACCAAAAACTGTGTCAATATTGTTAGAAAGAATACCATCTTTGATTGCTGCAACAATTCTTTGAGCGTAATAATCGCCAAGAGAAGCGATTTTCATGCCGTCGTCAAAAGCACCAGCATTAATAAAGTAAGGCGATTGGCGACCAGACTTAAGCGTAAAATCACCAAATTTAAGTGCGCCTGAATCAAGCAAAAACTTTGTAAAATCCTCGTGTAATTGTGCCATAATTAACTCTCCTTGTTAAATCTGTCTTGAATGAATTGTCTTAGTAAACTGTCTTAAATAATGCATTAAATGTCATCGCCAAGTTTTGCCCTCTTTAAGCAAAGATGCAAGCTTTGGTCGAGAATCAAGCAAATCGTCAAGCTCGCGCGCAATGCGAATCGGAGCAGTAGGGTCCACAAGAGCGGCCGCCCCAACTTCTACAGCATTAGCGCCAGCATACAAGTATTCCAAAGCTTTCTCTCCAGAATCAATGCCACCAATACCAATGATTGGAATATCTGGCATAGCTTGACGAACTCGCCACACAAATCCGAGTCCAATCGGGAAGATTGCAGGCCCAGAAACACCGCCCGTACGGTTTGCAATAATCGGCTCGCCTGTGCGAATGTCAATTCTCAAACCAACCAAAGTATTAATCATGCTTAAAGTATCTGCGCCAGCATCAACAGCAGCTTTGCAAATCGAAACAATATCTGTAACATTTGGCGTCATTTTTACAATCATCGGCTTATCTGTCATTGCGCGAAGTCGCTTAATTAAACGATGCAATGCAACTGGGTCTGTGCCAACACTCATTCCGCCGTGAGTTACATTTGGGCAGCTAACGTTAATCTCTAGCATATCTGCCGCGGAATCCGCAAGCTTTTCAACAACTTGCGCATAATCTTCGTCACTGTGGCCTGCAACGTTAGTAATTACAAGCGCTCCAAGCTTTTTTAACTTTGGAAGCTCGTCTACTAAATAGTGGTCAACTCCAGGATTTTGCAAACCAACAGCATTCACCATTCCAGAAGGCGATTCTGCAGTGCGCGGCGAAGGATTACCTTCCCACGGAACTGGGGAAACACCTTTTGTACAAATTGCTCCAAGTTGGCTAACGTCATAAAAGTGCGCGCAAGCTGCAAGTTGGAATGTGCCAGACGCTGTTCCAACCATGTTTTTCCACTCAACTCCAGCAACTTTAGTTGAGTGCTTCCAAACGTGGCTTGTGTCAAAACCAAGATTTTGCGCGTTATTTTGCGCGTTTTCTAAAGCATTATTTGTTTCATTGCTCATGTTCTTTCCTTTACTCCCAGCCTAATCTTTCAGCATCAAACACTGGCCCTTCGTTACAAACTTTAAGTCTGCCTTCCAAAGTATCTACAACGCAAGCAACACAAGTTCCATAGCCGCATCCCATTCTTGCTTCTAGGCTTAATTGACATTTAACATTACGCTCATGCGCCCAATGAGCTACAGCTTTCATCATTGGCATAGGTCCGCAAGAAAGAATAACAATAGGCAAATCGCCATTAAAATCAAAATGATTTTCTTGCTCTAGCTCATTAAGCAAAGTAATAACAGTTCCTTGCGCGTTGCTAATGCTATAAACATTATCAACGTATTCCTTCATAAATGAGTCAGCAAAATGATTATCTCTGTATCCAAGAACCGCACTAACTTTGCAATCCTTATTTTTTGCAATCGCTTGCGCAGCACAAATCAAAGGAGGAACGCCCAATCCTCCGCTTACAAGAACATAGTGCGCTGACTTAGAAATATCAAAGCCCAATCCTAATGGCCCTAAAGCGTCTACAGTGTCACCTGCTTTAAGCTGTGCAAATTCGGCAGTGCCCTTACCAATAACAGCAAAAATAAGACTAAAAGTGTCTCCATCAACGCTTGCAACACCAAATGGCCTAGGAAGCATAGTTGTAGAATCTGGAGAATATAAGTTAACAAATTGCGCAGGAGTGGCCGTTTTAGCAATAGCATCATCGCGCAAAACTAAGCGATACACACCTTCGTCAAGCTTTTGATTATCAAGAACTTCTATTGGGCGCCTTCCTAAAAGACGGCTATATTTTGGCTTACTAGAATCTGAACCCGAATAGTCTAAAGAGCTTTCGCGAATAGTAAATATAAAGCCTCTAGAAGATTTTCGAGTTTGAATAAACATGCCATCACTCATGTATTTGCCCTATCTTGTTTAATGTGTAACTGTTTAGTTTTTAGTTATTTATAATTTGTGATTTACATCTTGCGATTTATAATTTGCAACTTACAACTTGCGATTTGTAGCTTGTTATTAGCTATAAATTATATTCGCTTATGTTTATCTATATTCACTTATAAATCGATTCACTTATAAATCGCCTGCCTTAAATCATCTCGCATATTAATAGCAGCACAAGCAGAAGAATGTGCAACAATATCTAGAATGTCATCTAATGAAATTGAAGATTCGTGCTTTTTATAAGATTCACTGTTTTTCCAAGCGCCAATAATTCCGCGCGAAGAGTTTACTATAGCGCCACTGCCATTTTCATCAAACATTCCAGCAACATCTTGTGCCGTTCCGCCTTGTGCTCCGTAGCCTGGAACAAGGAAGAAAGTATGTGGCATAAGTTCGCGCAATCGCTTGCCTTCTTGTGGATGAGTTGCTCCAACAACTGCTCCGACTCTAGAATATCCGTGATTTCCAACGTTTGAAGCGCCCCAATTTTCAATCAAACTTGCCATATGCTCATAAACTGGCTTGCCATCTTCAACAACAAGCTCTTGCAACTCTTTGCTAGAAGGATTAGACGTGCGCAAAAGCACAAAAATGCTCTTATTTCGCGAAATTGCTTCGTTTACAAAAGGCATAACGCCATCCGAGCCCATATACGGGTTTACAGTAAGCGAATCCTCGTGCCAAACATCCTTTTTGCTAGAGCTTTTTAGAAGATTAATCAAAGACTCGTCAAAGTCGCAAGATTCATCGCTAAAATACGAATCAAGATTAGCAAATCCTCGCAAATGCGCAGCATACTGGCCTGCCGTAGAACCAATATCTCCTCGTTTTGCGTCTCCAATAACAACTAAGCCTTTGGATTTAGCATAATCGCAAGTCATTGTGTAAGTGTCAATTCCAGCAGGTCCAAGCGCCTCATACATTGCAATTTGCGGCTTAACAGCTGGAACAATATCGCAAATCGCATCAATAATTGCGCGGTTAAACTCAAAATAAGCAGCACCAAGCAAAGTTTGTAAAGCTTCTTCACTTTCGACTTCTTGCAAAACTTCATTTGCTAAGCCGCTTAAAATTTGTGCAGGCAAAATACCAGGCTTTGGGTCTAAGCCAACAACAGTAGGATTTTGCTTTGCTGCAATCGCTTCTACTAACTCGTCCATTTTGCTCCCATTTTTATTATTTTTTACGATTTACGAATGCGACTTACTAAACTTATTAAACTTATTAAATACGCGGCTACATTCTAGAAAACGCAATTTGCGATCCAATAATAGTTGCCACTGGCCTGCCCTTTAATTGCCAACCGTCAAATGGCGTATTTCTAGCTTTTGAATGGAATGAGTTTGAATCCACACTCCACTTTTCGTTCATATTAATCAACACTAAATCAACGTTTTCTGGGTGCTCCGTGTTGCTTAATCGCAATGTACGCCTAATCGCGCATTTAGAAGACACGTTTAGCAAAGCCGAGACATCCGTAGGTCTGCGGCTCATTAGTTGCATTGGATTAACAGACATTAGCTCAATTAAGTGCTTATCATCCGTGTAGCCTGCATCTACAAGAACTTTTCTACAAACCGCATACGCGCACTCTAAGCCAATAATGCCATTAGGCGCGCTCGCAAAGTCGCCAGATTTATCGGCAACCGTGTGCGGAGCGTGATCAGTAGCAATCATGTCTATAGTTCCATCTGCGATTGCAGCAAGAGTGGCTTGTCTATCTGCTTTAGACCTAAGTGGCGGATTCATTTTTGCGTTAACGCCATACTTAAGCACATCTTCATCGCAAAGAGCAACGTAATGCGGAGCTGTCTCGCAAGTAATAGGCAAGCCTTCCTTCTTAGCTTTGCGAATCGCTTCAAAAGCAGCAGCAGTACTCACATGCTGGAAGTGCACGTGAACGCCGCTAACTCTTGCAGCATCAATGTCTCGCTTAACAATCGCAAGTTCCGTAGACGCAGGAATTCCGTCAACGCCTAAAATCTTAGCAACTGGACCTTCGTTTACTGAGCCAGAATTGTGATGCTCACAATGCTCAACAAGAGGCAATCCTGTTTCTTTAGCGATTTTTAGAACGTCTTGCAAAATCGAATCTGTAACTGCAGCACCATCGTCACTGATTGCAACTACAGGATGCTTCTTCATTGGAGACGTTTTTTCACTATCTTCAATTCCAGGAACATACTTTTTCCACAAATTAACATTGCTAGGATCAACGCCACTTCTTCCGCCCGATGCGCAAACGCTTAAATCGTAGCGAACTGGCAATTTTACGCCATATATGCAACCGTATCTTTGCAAGTAGTCAATAACATTTTCCACATCGAAAGGAGCATCATTCCAAGGCTCGCCATCAACTGCAGGAATAGTATTCGGCATAATCAAAACTTGCGTATATCCGCCTGCAGCCGCAGCATTGCCGCCGCTTATCATCGTTTCTTTATCCGTTTGACCAGGATCTCTAAAATGCACGTGCGGATCTGCAAAACCAGGAGCAACAATCCAATCACTCGCATCAATTTCTCCGCATATTCTGGCATTTGGCTCAATTAAAGCATCTTGCCGAACACCTTCTACAATTAAATCAATGCGCTCGCTAGTATCCCAAACTGCAATATTTTGCAAAGTTAAGGTTCGTGAGTTGTTCATATTGCTCCTAGTTCGCTCAAGGTTTTAAATTTTTTAAGTTATTTAAATTATTTTAGAATACTTTATATTTCGATTGCATTAATCGCGATTATTTTGCGTTTTGACTGCATTCAATTTGCATTCAATTTGCATTCAATCTGCTTTATGCTTCTTCGTCGCAATACAAGCATCGGTAAACGTTTGCGTCAGAATCGTCCTTATAGAACTTTTTGACTAATGACAATTCACTATTTGTTATGCAACGAATATTAGGACATTTAAGATCTTTAGGAGCATTTTTGTCTTCTTTATGAACACGAGGATTAGCGAGCGAAATTCCATTAGCATCGTAAGCTTGCGATTCGTCTTTAGGCACATTCACAAAATCTGTTGGTTCGTAGCCCAAAAGCTCGTCTCCAAGAACTGAGCTTTCAAGAGCCATTCGCATAAGCATGCCATTTTTAACTTGCTCAAAGTATGCTGCACGAGGATCCGCGTCAACATCAACCGCAATCTCGTTAATTCTAGGAAGTGGGTGAAGAACAGCTGTATTAGGCTTTGCTTTTTGCAATTTTTCTTCCGTCAAAATGTAAGTATCTCTAAGTCGTAAGTATTGATCTCTGTCTGTAAAACGCTCTTCTTGAACGCGAGTCATGTAAAGAACGTCTAAACTTCCAATAACTTCCATCAAATCGCGTGTTTCTTCGTAAGAGCACGATTCAGTTGCGTTTATGCGATCAATAACATATTGCGGAGTTTTAAGCTCATCTAGACTAATCAGCACAAAATGAACGTTTCCAAAGCGGCATAAAGTTTCAATAAGCGAGTGAACTGTGCGGCCGTATGTTAAGTCTCCGCAAAGCCCAACTGTTAAGTTATTCAGCCTGCCAAATCGTGCAAGAATCGTTGCTAAATCTGCAAGAGTTTGAGTAGGATGCATGTGACCGCCGTCTCCTGCATTAATTACTGGCGTGCTTACAGCTTGCGTTGCTACAAAGGCAGCGCCTTCCTTTGGATGACGCATTGCTACAACATCTACATAGTTTGACACCACTTTTAACGTGTCGCTAACAGTTTCGCCTTTACTCGCGCTAGAAAGCTGAGCTCCTGCAAAGCCAATAACCTTTCCGCCTAAGCGAAGCATTGCTGTTTCAAAGCTTAATCGCGTGCGCGTGCTTGGCTCATAAAAAAGAGTGGCCAACACTCTGCCATCGCAAGTGTGGGCCACTTCTTTTCTGTGCGAATCAATGTATCGCGCTTTATCTAAAAGCATTCGTATTTGTGCTGTTGAAATATCGTCTAAAGTAACAACGCTTTTGCCTGCTAACGATTGAGCAATTGCGCAACGAGAAAAAACTTGATTGGAAGAATCAGAAAATGCGTTCGTCATAATAAAACCGCTTACCTTTCGCTAGTTGGCAAACGGCCGCGATTGTGCGCGACCTAAGTAATATTACTGATTAGCTTTGACGAAACCCATACTCGGAGTGGCGTATATTTATCACCACAAAATACAACAATTAAATGCAAAAACTGAACAAAAAATTAGTAAATAAAATTAAAAATCAACCTGGCTTAATACTGTTTTCTGATTACACCTAAACTAAGTAACTTTCCTCGCATCTTGAGTAACAAGAATATCAAAAGAACCCATTACAAGCCCTTTTCTAACTCAGCAAAAACATCTTTATATGGTCTAGATAAACCAGAAGCTGACTGCTTGTAACTATTCATAAGTTTTGCAGCAAAATCAGTAGAGAATAATTCGTCATTTTCTTCTAAATTTTCACTACTGACTGTTTGCTTTATACGTGAAGAAACATCAGAATAAAAAACTGAAGACTTAGCTCTTTCTTTTACATCAATGCTTATCATTGAATTTTTCATTAAAAATCACCTCCCATCCTGCAATTATAACTTAAAGAACAGAATGCAACAATAAATTCGAAGCTACAAAATATGACTAGATTAGCAACTGTAAACTTATCGACAGTAGAAGAGACGAGACATGACTTCGCGGCATTGACGCATAACAGCCATTAAATCGTTTTCAAAAACGCGACCCTGGTTTGGATCATATCCAAGATAAGTTGCGATTCCGCCTAAAGAATAAGAGTCCGTTGGAATAACATCCGCACGCTCAAGTGAGCCAGACCACAAGAAGTTTGCATTTCGCACTGCAGAACACATATGCCAACAGCGCTCTAGCACATTTGCATCTTCATCTTCAATCAAATGCAATTCTTTAAGCGCTTTCAACGCTTGCATTGTGCCAACCGTGCGCAAAGACTCGTATTTTCCAGCGTATTGCAATTGCAAAAGCTGAACAGTCCACTCAACATCACTTAAACCGCCGCGCCCAAGCTTCAAATGCCTGTCTCTGCTAACACCTCTTGGCAAACGCTCTGCTTCCATACGCGCTTTAAGCTTACGAATTTCCGCTAATTGCGATTCGCTGAGCGGCTCCAATGAATAGCGCAAGTCGTTTACTACTCCACTTAGCAAGGCATCCGCCAACTCTTTAGAACCTGCAGCAAAGCGCGCACGCAAAAGTGCCTGATTTTCCCACGTACTTGCCCACTTTTGGTAGTAGTGCTCGCACGATTCTAGCGAGCGCACAAGCGGCCCATCTTTACCTTCTGGTCGCAAATCTAAATCAACCATGATTTTTGGCTCTAAAGTAAGAGGACCTTGCAAAATATTGCGCAATATGTCTACAGTAGTTTGCGCAAAACGGTGAGAAAGATTAGCTCCAGAATCATCGCCAGAATCGCAACCGCAAATATCTTGTGTAGGCTTATAAACAACCATCATATCTGCATCAGAGCAGAAGTTCACTTCCCTACCGCCATAACGTCCGAGGGCAATAATTGCAATCGAAGCTTTGCTTTTATCTAGGCACATTTTGCGAGACGCATCTTTCATAGCCCATTGCAAAGCAGCATCAAGAACAGCGTCAAATACGTCACTCATTGCTTGCATCGAAGTAGCATCGTCAATAATCCCACACATCCAAGCAAGAGCTACTCGTTCAATTTCTTGCCGTCTTAAAGCGCGCAAAGATTGAGCAAAATCCGCAATACTGCTTGAATATCTTGCAACCATTGCTCGCGTTTGCATATCTAAGCTTTCTCTGCCTCTTGGCGAAAGCGTCGAGTCGTCTCCAAGCCAAGTTATCGACTGTATGGACTTCATCATTGCATCGCCTAAATAGCGCGAATCAGACAAAACGTGGCAAAGCCGTTGAGCTGCGCTAGGAGAGTCACGCAAAAATCCAAGATACGTGTTTTTCCCACCAAAGAGCTCGGAAAGTCGCCTAAAAGCAAGCAAACCCATGTCGGGATTTTGACCTTCTCCAAGCCATTTCAACACTGCAGGAAGCAAAATTCTGTGAATTTTAGCAGCACGCGAAAGTCCCTCAGTAAGCGCTTCAACATGCATTTGTGCAGCTTTTGCATCCGCAAATCCGATTGATGCAAAGCGAGCGCGAGCAGCCTCTGCAGACAACACAATAGGATCCGCATCCGTTTGCGCATTAATCGGAAGCATTGGGCGGTAATAAATATCTTTATGCAAGTGTCTAATTTCTCGTCGCGCTTTGTCAAATCGCGCAACAAGCTCTTCTGGCTTAAGTCTAACAGCTCTAGCAAGACGCCTAATTTGCTCGTTACTGTTAAGCTCTTCTACACTAATACTTCTTGCGCGATCTAATCCACCATTTCCTTGCGCACCTAAATCTGGGAATAAATGCGTGCGTTGCATATTCCACATTTGCTGGCGATGCTCGAGCACACGCTCAAAACGGTAGTGTTCTGCCAAAATCGCAGCTTGCGACCTAGAAACATAGCCTCCAGCAGATAGTGCGTTAAGCGCGCCTAGTGTATCTCTAACTCGCAAAGACGTGTCTTCGCTTCCGTGCACAAGTTGCAACATTTGCACAGTAAACTCAACATCGCGCAATCCTCCGCGACCAAGCTTCATATCTAAATCTCGCTGAGCCGCAGGAATCAAAGACTCCACTCGCTGTCTCATATGTTGGCAATCTGCAACAAAGTGTTCACGACCAGATGCTTTCCAAATAAGCGAATCAGCCATTTGTCTATAATCTTTACCAAGTTGCATATCTCCTGCAGCTGGCCTCGACTTTAGTAATGCTTGAAACTCCCAGCTACTTGCCCACTTTTCGTAGTATTCTCTGTTAGATTCCAATCGCCTAACAAGCGGACCATCTTTGCCTTCTGGCCTTAGCGCAGTATCAATTTGCCACAATGGCGGCTCCGCACAACCCATAACAACCGATTGGCACACTTTTTGCAAAACAAGCGCAATAGAAGAGCCAACTCGCAAAGCTTCATCTTGTTTAACGCCATTAGTTGGCTCTACTACATATATTAAGTCAATGTCGGAAACGTAGTTTATTTCTCGCGCTCCCAATTTTCCCATTGCGATTATTGCAAACTTGCAACAACAAGATCCAGAAACTTGCCCGCGCGCAATTGCAAGAGCCGCCTCTAAAGCAGCATCCGCAGCATCCGAAAGTTTACAGCTTATATCTGGCTGCAATTCTACAGGATCTGCGCTTGCCAAATCGTATGCCATAATCGCAGCAATATGCTGACGATATCTTGCTCTAAGCGCACCAACAGCTTGCGCAAAACCCATGGAACTTATTGGAACAGTGCACGAATCGCAATTCTTATCGTCATCTTTTTCTTCATTTACTACTGTTGCACTGTACGATTGAACAGCTTCTAGTAAATCCGAAACACGCTCTTCTAAAGTCATGTGTAGCAAATGATTGGGGTCGCTTGCGGCAGCGCTTATTAAGTCTTCGCGTGTTCGCATTAGCATTGCAAACGCTTTAGATGCTCCAAGAACTTGCATTAAAGACGAAAGCGGACTTGTTATTAGTGAATTATTAGAGTTTTGAGCAATATTTTCAACAACTTTTTTATGCGATTGATATATGTCGTTAAACGCTAAAATTGCATAATCTGGATCTTCGACTCTGCTTATGCTTTCTAAAATTTTAACCGCTTTTATCGAATTATTTGCACAATTTTTGCAAACATCTTCTATAGCTTTACGAGCAGATTCCGGTCGTGCAAACCCTGCTTTAACTAGACTTCTATAAGATAAATCATTTTCTTGTGCAAAGTTTAAGTTGTTTTTTGAACGATTTTGCAAATCATCTTTTAAGCCCACGTTCAAAATCGCGCTGAAGCCATTGCTTAAATCTCCAGCATTACTTGATTCTTTGCTCATAACGCCACTGTACATTGTGGTGTCGTACAACAATATTTTGCACGGCACCACATGCACAAATCACAAAAATCGCACAAATCACACAATTTGCATAATCTACATGATTTACACAATTTGCATAAATCGCATAATCTACACGATTTTAGTAAAAAGTGGCTTAACGTTTGACCAAATGCTTCTAGTAACTCCAGGACGATTCATTGTGTACAAGTGTATTCCATCTACACCTTCCGCAACTAAATCGTTAATCTGTTGAGACGCAAATATGCTTCCAGCGTCTTGCAAAACTTCTGGATTACTTCCCCATCGCTCAATCATTGCTAAAACTGGCTCACTTATTTTAGATGAGCACATTTTTGTCATTCGCTTAACTTGATTTGCGTTTACAACAGGCATAACTCCAGCTTCAATCGGAACGTTAATGCCAGCTTTTCTAGCTAAATCCCTAAAGTGCAAAAAGTCATCGTTATTGTAAAAAAGTTGCGAAATCAAGTGAGTTACTCCAGCATCAACTTTTCGCTTTAGATTATCGATGTCTTCTTGCAAAGTAGCAGCTTCTGGATGTTTTTCCGGGTAGCATGCGCCCAAAATAGGTAAATCTGGTCTCTTTGAGCGAATATACGATACTAAATCGCTTGCGTGATTAAACACTCCAGCAGCATTCTGATTTTCAATAACATCTCCGCGCAAAGCTAAAACGCCACTAACGCCTGCCTTATCAAACATATCTAAGGCTTCATCAACATCGTCATAATCCAAGTATCTTGCTGTTAAGTGAGCAACAGTCTTAATACCATACTCCGATCGAATAGTGTTGGCGATTCTAGCAGTAGCAGTTCGATCCGAAGATTTTCCCGTTCCGTAAGTTACAGATATAAAATCTGGATCCAAACCCCTTAAGCCATCTAAAGTGTCGTAAATCGTGCCTATTGGAGATGTTCTTTTAGGCGGAAACACCTCTAGCGAAAACTTTGGTTTGTACGTCATTTTAGACCGCCACCCAATTCGCTTCTAACTTTTTTAGCTGCCGAAACAAGATTTTGCAAGCTAACCCAAGTTTCTGCATTGCCACGAGTCTTCAATCCACAATCTGGGTTAATCCAAAGTTTGCTTGCTGGCATTTTGTGCAAAATCTCGTGAATCCTGTTAACAATTTCTTCTTCGCTAGGAACTCGAGGAGAGTGAATGTCGTAAACGCCAGGGCCTGCTTCTGTTTCAAAGTTCGCGTTATGAATAGCGTCCAAAACAACTAGATCTCCGCGCGAAGCTTCAAACGATATTACGTCCGCATCCATTGCATCAATGTCTCGAATAATGTCGTTAAACTCCGAGTAGCACATATGCGTGTGGATTTGCGTGGTGGCTTCTACAGCAGAGTGCACAAGACGGAAAGCTGAAATCGCCCAATCCAAATACTTCTTATGCCAATCCGAACGCCTAAGCGGCAACTTTTCACGCAAAGCTGCCTCATCGATTTGAATTACGCGAATTCCAGCACGCTCTAAGTCCAAAACTTCATCTCGAATAGCAAGAGCAAGCTGCTGCGTTTGCGCTTCGTGCGTAATATCTTCTCGAGGCCAAGACCAGTTAAGAATCGTAACAGGCCCCGTTAGCATGCCTTTCATAACATGATTTGTGCGGCTTTGAGCATACGCACTCCACTCTACCGTGATTGGCTGCGCTCTAGAAACGTCGCTCCAAACGATTGGAGGCTTTACGCATCGAGTTCCATAAGACTGCACCCAAGCGTTTTTTGTAAACTTGAATCCGTGCAAATGCTGGCCAAAGTATTCAACCATATCGTTTCGTTCAAATTCGCCATGCACAAGAACGTCTAATCCAATGCTCTCCTGGTGTTCTATGCACTCGTCTATTTGCTTGGCAATAAACGCGTTGTATTCTTCTTTGCTAATTTCTCCTTTTCTAAAAAGCGCTCGAATCGATCTTATTTCTTTTGTTTGAGGGAAGGATCCGATAGTTGTTGTAGGCAAATCAGGCAATCCTAATGCTTCTTTTTGTAATTTTTGACGCTCCGCACGAGATGGCTTTCGCTCAAAATCTTCTGCCTTAAGGCTTGCGATTCGCGCTTTAACGTTTTCGTCTACTTTTACTCTAGACCCATCAAATAATGCCTGGTTTTGCGCTAATTCCTTGCTATTTTTAAGCTCATCATCATTCAAAACGCAAAGTTGAGCAATTTCGCTTACTTCCTTCAACTTTTCTACAGCAAACGCAAAATGCTTTAATACGTCTTCGCCAAGCTCTTCTCCATCCGTGCTAAATGGAACATGCAAAAGCGAGCATGCCGTAGAAACAGCTATGCGATTAGTAACGTTTTTTTGCAAAGCATCTAGCAAGCCAAGGCTTTGTGCGTAGTCATTTTTCCAAATGTTTCTGCCATTTACAACTCCCGCAAAAATAGTTGTTTTCTCGTTTACTCCATATTTTTGCAAAGCTTCAAGGTTCTCTTCTTTGCCTTCTACAAAATCTAAGCCAATTGCATCGAAAGCTAAATCGTTTAGTGTTTTGTACGAGTCTAAAATATTGCCAAAATACGTGTTAAGCAAAATCTTAACGTTTTCAGCATTCTCTGTGCTTTCAAGTCTGCTTTGAAGAATCGGCTTATATAAGTCGCTAAAAATCCTTAAATCGCCATCTTCTTTATCTAAGCACAAGTATGGTTCGTCAAATTGCAACCATTTTGCTCCAAAACTTGCAAATCGTTTTACAATATCGCAATATGCGTTTGCTAATGCTTCAATCGTCTCTTTGTTTGCTTCTAATTCTTGAGCTTGAGGATTGCGAGAAAGCTTTAAGAAGGTGTATGGGCCAATCAGCACTGGCTTTGTTTCAATTCCTAGCGCTTTTGCTTCATTAAACTCATCGAATGGTTTTGTGCCATCTAAATGCAAATTTTGCGGATTTTCTACTTCTGGAACAATGTAGTGGTAATTAGTTGTAAACCACTTCTTCATTGGAAGAGCTGTTACATCCCCTCTATCCCCTTGATATCCGCGCGCGATTGCAAAAAGCGTATCTTCTGCATTTTCAAACTCTAGATTCTTGTACCGTTCTGGAACTGCACCAAGCAGGATTGCTGTGTCTAGCATTTGATCATAGTAGCTAAAATCGTTGCTTGGTATGAGTTCTATTCCAGATTCTGCTTGAATTTTCCAATGCTTTTTGCGCAAATCTTTTGCAACTTGTCTTACTTCTTCTAGAGTTGCGTCTTTTTTCCAATAGCGTTCAATAATTTTTTTAAGCTCGCGATTTGCGCCGATTCGTGGGAATCCCTGTACGGATGTAAGAACAGTATGCATATATCCTCCAAATAATTAACAACCTGATTCAGCCTAGCAAACATTTGGCTTAATGAGGTCATTACCTATTTTGGGGTGTCGTTATAAGCTAAACTTATATGCAGATTTATACATATGATTTATGCAGATTTATACAAATGATTCGCGTAGATTTATACAAATTTTATAAGGATTTTATGCAAAATTATGCGTATTTTACTACTCAAAATCCTTTGGACTTATAACACCTAAGGCTTTTGCTCCACGAAGTCCGCAAGTTGCAAAAGGAGAGTCGGAAACTAGCACAACAATCGAAGCATTAGAAAGCCCAAGTCTCATCGTTCCTAAAACGTCTGGGTCGGAATCTGGGGAAGAAAGCCATTGCGCAGCCATCGACATTGTTGGCTCATGGCCTATAATCATTGTTATTTTAGATTCACTCCTAATCTCACAAAGCTCATCCATTACAGATTGCATTCCGCCATCATATAAGCTTTTTCTTGATGCAACTATTGGCGAATCTCCAAACTTTTTAAGCATTTTATGCATTGTTTGCTCTGTGCGATTTGCGCTTGAACAAACAATATAATTTGGAACAAGCTTTAAAGATTTCAAGCCTTTTGCCATGATTTTTGCTTGTTTTATACCTTTATCGCTAAGGTCTCTTCCCCAATCGTCTCCCATTGTTGGCGGCACCGCTTTTGCGTGGCGCATTAGTAGCAACACATATTTTGCATGCTTTACTTTTTTAACAATTTTTTTAATTGACGCCGCCATTTTAATCTCCTCAGTCTTCAGTTAAGCCTTATTAGGCTTTGGATTTGAGTTAGGCAATTGTGCGATTTGCAAATCTAAATCTCTAAGGACTTTTCTAAGTTTTCTATCAGATATATCTCTAAGAGACAAGTCTTCTAGCTGTTCTGCGCGCTCTTCGGGAGTTAAATCATCAATATCGCTAACAGTATCTTTTGTAGCACGCTCGCGCTTTTTTAGCGCATTAAATCCTTGCGCCATTGCACGCGAAATAACCAAAAAACCAGTATGACCTATCATTGCGTGATCTGGTCTAACTGCTAAATCTTGAGCTTTCCAAGTTCTTTCTAACGTTTCTTGAATCTCTGGTTCTGTCCAAACTCCCGAAGCACGCAAACTTTGTGCCATTCTAGACATTTGCGTTGTGGTTGTTACGTACGCAACTAATACGCCACCTGGAGCAATAACTCTATAAGCTTGTTCAAGCCTATTCCAAGGATCAAGCATGTCTAGCATAATGCGATCAAAATAGCCTTCTGGAAGAGACTTTGCTACTGTGTCAAAATCTCCAGTTAAAAGATTCCACCATTTTGGTTGTTCGCCATAGTAAATAGTTGCGTTTAGTTGCGCGATTCTAGCAAAATCAGGTCTAAGCTCTATTGTTGTAAGCTCGCCACTTTGACCAACAGCGTCTAAAAGACTTAAGCTCATTGCGCCAGATCCTGCTCCAGACTCTAAAACGCGCATTCCAGAGCGAATATCTCCTAAAGAAACCACTTGCGCAATATCTTTTGGATACATGATTTGAGCGCCTCTTGGCATAGATAAAACATAATCAGCCAATCGCGGACGCATAACTACATAATCCCATCCGCCTATTGCGCGCGCCGCCATCCAAGGCTTGTTTGATTCTTTAGATGCATCAAGTTGCTTATTACTGCGCTCAAAATCACGTTTTGTGCTAACTGTTGTTACTACAACGCCTTGAGTTTTGCCAATAACATCGTCGTGCAAAATAATGCCATGCTCGGTTTGTGTAACTCCGCCTTTAACAAGCTGTGCTGTGATTCGCTTGCCTTTTCTATCGGTGAATTGGATTTTTTCACCAACTTGCAAAACTCCTCTACGTGCATAGCTTTCGTACACAAAACACCTCGCTTATTTTTAAGAACGACTTTTACTATTATAAGCTAACGGTTGTAAGTGGCATCGCTGAATCGATTGCAAAATCTGGAGCAGAAGGACGAACTCCTGCTTCTACCAAATTCACGCCAAGCATTGCCACCATTGCTCCGTTATCTGTGCAAAGCTTAAGCTGCGGCAAGCGAACTTCGATTCCGTGTTCTTTGCCTTGCTGTAAAAGATGCTCTCTAAGTTGCGAGTTTGCGGAAAATCCGCCACCAATCAACAAAGTTTTTGAACCGTATTGTTCGCAGCCCATCATAGCTTTGCGCGAAAGAACATCTGCAACAGAGTTTGCTAAAGACGCACAAACGTCGTCTACTGGTATTTCTAAGCCTTGTGCTTGGCGAGCTTCCACCCAGCGCGCAACAGCAGTTTTTACTCCCGAAAAACTAAAGTCGTAAGGATGCTCTTTGCCAGAACGTCCTTGCGTAAGTCCCTGTGGAACTTTCAACGTATTTGGATTTCCAAGGCGACCGTGCCTATCAATATGCGGGCCTCCTGGGTAAGGGAACCCAAGCAATCTAGCTACTTTATCAAAGCATTCGCCAGCTGCATCGTCTAATGTTGTTCCAACAACGTCTATGCTGCGCGCAATGTTATTGACATGCAAAAGAGAAGTGTGGCCTCCCGAAACAATAAGCGCTAGAACGTCTTTAGGCACGTCTCCAAACTGCAATTGCGTTACTGCAATGTGTCCAATAACGTGGTTTATTCCATAAATCGGCTTTTTTGCGGCACTTGCTAGTGCTTTAGCGCCAGAAACACCAACAGCTAAACATCCTGCTAATCCTGGACCCGCGCTTACTGCTATAGCATCAATATCGCTTAAATCCATATTTGCATCTGCTAATGCTTTTGATACTACTGGCACGAATGCTTCCGCGTGCGCACGCGATGCGATTTCTGGTATAACACCGCCGTAGCGTGCGTGTTCTTGCATTGAGGATGCTACAACGTTAGAAACTAATGTTCTTCCTTTAACGATTGCGGCTGCTGTTTCGTCGCAAGTTGATTCAATGCCTAAAACTATTGGCTCGCTTGTTTTATTCATTGTTTCACTCATTGTTATCCTCACTTTTAGCGCTGTTATAAGCTTCGCTAGATTCTTCTAAGTTTTTTGAGTTTTCTAAATTTTCCAAGTCATCTAAGTTGTCTAAGCAGTCTATTTGCGCGCACATTGTATATGCATCTATTCCTTCTGGCATGTAGTATCTTTTTCGCAATCCCATTTTTGTAAAACCGAATTTTTCATACAGTTTTAGCGCTGGATTATTGTTTACTTTAACTTCTAAAAGCATTCGTTTTGCGCCTATTGATTTTGCATTTTCAATCATAGTTTTTAGAAGATTGCTTGCAATTCCTCGCTTTTGATACTCTTTTGCAACTCCTATTGTCATTATTTGAGCGTCGTCACCATCAAACCAAAATCCCGCATACCCAGCTACCGTATCTGTATTTAAATCAACATCTGCATAATACGCGCGCATCGGTGCTTGTAACTCTTGCAAAATCATGTTCTTGTTCCAGCATCCTGGTCCAAACAAGTCTGCTTCGATTTTTGCAATTTGAGAAACTATTGCTTCATATTTTGCACAATCAATTTTCTCTATTGCGCAGCTTTGACTATTTGATACACAAGCTGGATATTTTGAGCAAGTTATGTCTACAATCATATGCGTACTTCGCTTGAATCCTATTTTTCCGCCACTTTTGTAGCAGCGCCAGATCCCAAAACGTGCTTCAATGGGTTTGGAACAGATACGTCTGGTCTTCTTAAATAAAGTGGTTCAATAACGTCTTTTTGACTTGCGCACAACTTAAATATCTCTAATCCTTTTACGCCTAAATCAAGAGCACTCACTTCGGTAATTAAGCATATATTCTCGATTTTCTTCCAATCTTCAGCGTATTTTTTAGCACCATGACCCGCAACGCAAACGCAATAATCGCAAATATTATTTGATTCAAAATATTGATTTACTCTATCAACAATATTTGCAGGATAATCAATATCCATTTCTATTACTTCGCAACCACTATAGTCGTATAAACTCATATAAACTTGACGTCTTCTAGCGTCATTTAGCGAAAGAACATACGTGTGTTTAGCTACGCAAGATTCATTATTTTCGACTATTTCACTATTAGAGATAACGCCATTTTTAAGCGATTCTTCAAAAGCTCCAGAACGAATCATTAAACTTTGCGCAATCAAACTGTTGCATCCTAGAATCTTTGCGTTATTAGCAAAAGCAATCGCCTTAGCAGCAACTAGTCCAGCTCGTAAACCAGTAAAAGGAGCAGGGCCTACTCCAACTACAATCTCGTCTATTTGATTAAGCTCTAGTCCAGCATTTTTTACAGCAAAATCAATGTTTACTTGCAATCTTTCAACATGAGTGCGAGAATCCGTTTCTATTATCGGATTATGCCCCACAACTCCAACTGTTGAACCGTACGACGTGTCTATAATCAGCGTATTGCTCATTTTCATTCCTTAAATTGACTAACCAATTTAGCTTACTCTTAATCAAGAATTTTTAAGCGATCACACCAGTCTCCCCCAACTGGAACAAGCGTTACAACGCGATTTCCTTCGCTCGTAAACTCATTTGATTCGCTTTTATCAATCGGCCTATCAATATGAACTTCAAGACGAACATTTGCAAGAACGCCTGCCATTTGCTCTCCCCATTCCATAAGCACAACAGTTCCATCTCCTGGCTCTTCTAAAGCTTCGTCTAATCCAAGTGATTCAAGCTCATCTAAAAGCCTAGAAACAGTGTCTTGCCCTGGAGCGTAATCTTTTCCGCCAAGCCTGTACGCGTCTACATGAATAAGATTTGCAACTTTTCCATTAGAAAACGTGCCTTTAAGCTCTCTAGCAATAGTAAAAGTTGGGGAAACTATTGGCTCTTTTATTGCTAAGCCTTTACCAAATCCTTTAGCAAACGTTGTTTTTCCAGCACCAAGAGGACCAGAAAGCAAAATAACGTCTGTTTCATGCACTATTTTTGCGATTGATTCTCCAAGATCTTGCATACACGAATCACTTGGAATCACAAGCTTTTTAATATTATGATTTTCCAAAATCACACACTTTCAATTTAATCTAATTTAATTCAATTTAATTTGATTTAATTTAACGACCGCGCAAAGCAATCATGCTAATGCATTTTTCTAAAGCGTAATCAGCATCACTTGCTCCACCTTTGCATTGCTCATCGGCCCATGCTAAACACATAAAACACTTACGAATCCCATTCTCACTCCATCCACCTAAATCTCTCATAGCCATTTTTAACGCCCACGGATTCACTTTTGCTTGCGCGTTAGAAATTTCTCCGTTTTTAACTGCTATAGCCTTTGCGATTATGCGCATTTTTACAGCCAAAGCTCCAATCAACGCTATAGGGTCAACGCCTTGCAAAACCGCTCTTCTTGCAGCAAGAATAGCTTGACCCGCGTTTCCTTGTGCAGCTTTATCTGCTACAAAAAATCCAGTTACTTGCGGATCCGATATTAAGTATTGGTCAACTATTTTTAGCGTTATTGGGTTATCTTCAAAATCAAAACAAAGCTGAGAACAAAGAGACGCCAACTGGTCGGTTTTTCCGCCTAAGACTTCTACAATTCGCGCAGCTGCTGCAGGCTCTACTGTGCGATTTTGTCTTTCAAAAAGACTTAGAACAAAATTCAATCTTGCATCATCTTTTTTAAGATCTGGAACAGTTATTTTATTTGCTCCAGCTTTTTCTAGCTTTGTAACGATTGACTTTCCTTTAACACCACCTTCGTGACGTGCAATAACCCAGCAATCGTTTTCATTAGATTTTACATTAGATTTAGATTTACTAGCGCAAAACTCTATTATTGATTCGACTAAATCTTCATTAGCTTGTTCAAGATTATTAATAACAACAATTGTTCCACTAGAAAAAAGTGATGGGCCTGTAGCAGTTATAAAAGCATATTTATCGGCATTCAAAGCGTCTAAATTTACAACATCTGCATCTGGGCATGAGCCTAATATGCGCGTTTTTAAGTCACGAGCGTTCAAATCATTCAAATACGCATCCCCACCAACTACAATCGTAAGTGGCGCAAAGTTCTTTAACGTTTGCATACGTACCCCTTAATGCTAATGTTTTGCAACTCAATGCTAATATTTGCAAGCTAGCTAATCAAATCTACTATTAATTCGATTATTTTAGCTATTTAACACATCTAATAATTGTACAAACTATACAAAACTTAAGATGATTGACTATAAAAATTGCTCAAAATCATAACTTGCACAAAAATCATTCAAAAAGCTTAATCGAATCATCTACAAGATGCTTAAAGCGATTTGACTTCGCTTGAGCGTAAATCTTAAATGAATTATAAAATTCTTTATTTTTAAGATACTTATTAATAAAAAATGCACACAAAAATACGCTAAATTCAACCGACCACGCAAGCCACGCACCTAATGGCCCTGAAACCCATGGAATAACTCCGACTTGTAAATCTCCAAGATTCCAAGCGCAATTTGCCATAACGCTTGTTCCAATAGAAGAAATATTAGCGAAAAATAGCGCAATCGAGTAATTCCAGCACGAGCAAACAAGCGACAAAAGCCCAAAAATCGTTGCAAAATCAACAAAAGGAGCAACAAGTAAGTTCGCTATAATAGATATAAAAGAAACTTGAGGTTGCATTAATATTTGCACAGGAAGTGTAAAACATTGAGCACACAATGTAATACTTAACGCGCTTGCAATACTAGACGGCATATATCTTAAAAAGATTCTTCTTAAAGGCATTCCACAAACAATTATTCCAAAAGTAGCGCAAACAGAAAGCGCAAACGCGTAATCCCACGCAAATTTTGGGCAAACCAATAAAACCCCTATAACAGTTAAACTTAACGCGCTAGCACATTGATACGCTCTAGAAAGTAAAAATGCGATTGAACAAATAATACCCATTATAAGTGCGCGTAAAACCGAAGCAGATGGGTAAACAATAAACGCTAGAGAAATATTTCCCAGTATTTCAAAAAGCGCACACAGCCATTTTGGAGCAAGAAAATATAAGCAAATTTTACGAATCATTGCAACAATAAGCAAAAAGTGGCCTCCAGAAACTGCCATTAAGTGCATTATTCCCGAAATCTTAAATCTTTGCTTCATTGTATTCGCATATGCGCTGTCAATTTGACTACTTTTATCTTCATCGTCATCGCTTAAATGCTCTTGACCTAAAAGCCCTACAGTAAGGCCAGGAACGAGCATTTGACCCTGCTCACTTAAATTTCCTGTAACTTTGTAAAATTCTTTGTAAATACTGTTTAGAGCACTTGTTAAAAACCCAGATTTTTCAATCACTTTTAAGGAATTGACTTGACTCTTGCTCGATTTATTTTCCTTACTAAACTTAGATTTATCTTTTTTACTAGCTTTAGGAATTTGAATTTCCACGTTATTTGCGCCAAATTTAGAAATACCTATCTTTGCAAAACTGCTAATCGTATAGCCATAATTAATTGCTTTACAATCTGGATTAAAAGCGTAAAGCTTCGCACTTGCAAAACTCGCATGTTTTTGCACAACGTCATTTTTATCTTTTGTTTCAACACTTTTAACACTTACATTAGCTATACAATCTCCTCTAAAAGAAGGGGATGTTCTTAAAGGAGATGTTATTTTCATAACCACTTTAGCGCTTTTAGAATCGCCATTTTTACCACCATCATAGCTTTCGCTTCTAGCACTTTCGCTTCTAATAACAGAAAAAACAGGATCTAGTTCTTCTAAACATTGCGTAATCGAACAAATCATAAATGAAGCTAAAAATGCGCATATAATCGCATAAAAAGTTTGCTTGTATTTGATTATTTCTAAGCGTCTCAAAAATGTAACTTTAAACATGCCATTAGCAAATACGCAATAAAAACATATAACAACAAACGCAAAAGTGGCAAATATTGTATACGCTAAAACTTGATTACTTTTGCATATAAATCTTGCGCATAAGCATCCAAGCCACATTACAAAAGCAATTGGAACAAGTCTAAAATCCTTGTTGCCATTTTCAAAATTCCAATAAAATTCTTCCATCTTACGCCTTAAACAACAAAGTTATAAAACAAACCTATATATAAGCGATTCTCAACCAACACAAATCATCGATTTAATCTTTGCAAAAGTTTTGGGACCAATCCCATTTACTTGCATCAAATCTTCAACACGATTAAAAACGCGAACTTTTTTACGCATGTCTAATATTCTTTGAGCCATTTTTGGTCCTATGCCTTTTATTGCTTGTAATTCTTCTGACCCAGCACTATTTATATTTATGCATTCACTCTTATTTTGAATATTTTTGCTTCTATTTTGACTATATTCACTCTTATTTTTTTCAATCAAATCTTGATTTTTGCCAACACTTTCAACGCTTTCTTCATCTTTTTTTAACTCACTTTTATGATTAGTACCCACTTTTGATTTATTATTTGATTCGCCTTTACTATCATTTTTACCGTCATCTTTAGCATCTGACTTATTGTAAAAATCAACTTGCTTATTAGAATGATTTTTTGATTTTATACTAGCGTTATATGCATAAACCTTGCTATAAGTTGCATATTGACTTATTAACATTGTTAAACTACAAGATAAACAAACAACTAGAATCAGCATTATTGCTAAAATATGAGCAGGCTTTATAGCCAATCTAACATGATTCTTCATTCTTGCTTCGTTGCGCTTATTAAAATCATCAACATTTAATGAAGAACTATTAGCATTAGCAGCAATGTCCTCAAAAGTGAGCGCCCGTTCTTTAGTTTCACTATCTAAAACACAAGTTTTATAGTCTAAAACATTCAAATCATCAACATTCAAATCATCTTTTTCATGCTGTAAATCTCTATTCTCGCTATAAGAATCACTAATATCACTGCTTTCTGCACTAACATAATTGTTCAACCCACTAATCGCATCAAGCCTTTCCAAAACATTACGACTCATTTTATGCACCTTTAACCACCTCCTTTTGCTATTTAATAATCATTCATAAAAAAAAAAGATGCTTACCTCCACTATTAAATGAAGATAAGCATCTTTCAAGTAAAATTAACCAATGTGGTTAAAGGCTATTTTGCCTAGAAAACATTGAGTTTTCAGCTTTCGTCTGGCACAATAGACACAATCTTTGGAGCCTTCACAATTACCTTGCGCGGAGCTTTACCGCCCAAGCGATCAGCAACAGCTTCCAACGCAAGCTTTTCAAGCTCGCTAGCATCAATATTCGGGTCAACTTCAAGCTTTGCGCGAACTTTGCCCTTGATTTGCACAACAGCTGTAACAGTATCCTCACCAACATAGCGAGAATCTGCAACAGGCCAATTTGCGTGAGCAATCGACTTAGTATGCCCAAGCTTGCTCCACATTTCTTCACAAATATGCGGAGCAATTGGAGAAAGCATAAGAACAAGCGGCTCAACTGCTGCGCGAGGCACGCTAGGCAAAGACGTTAAGTGGTTATTCAACACAATCAGCTTAGCGATTGCAGTGTTTGGACGCATTGCTTCCATTTCTACAGTCACTTGCGCAATCGTGTTGTTAAGAAGCTTAAGTGTCTTTTCGTCGAGCGCATCTTCTGTTACTACGCAAGCGCCAGTTTCTTCGTTAACAACGTTACGCCACAAGCGTTGCAAGAATCTCATACCGCCAACAACATTGCGCGTATTCCACGGGCGAGACTCAGAAAGTGGACCCATACTCATTTCGTACAAACGGAACGTATCTGCACCGTAGTTTTCGTACATGTAGTCTGGGGTCACAATATTCTTTAGGCTCTTGCCCATCTTTCCAAACTCGCGATTCACAGCCTCGCCGTGCCACGTAAATGTTGACTCTCCAGCACCGTTATTAGCTACTTCCTCAACCTCATCAGCTGGCACATACTGTCCGCGCTCATCCGTGTAAGCGTAAGCTTGAATCATGCCCTGATTAAACAAGCGATGGAATGGCTCAGCAGAATCCACATAACCCAAATCGTAAAGCGCTTTATGCCAGAATCGCGAGTAAAGCAAGTGCAAAACTGCGTGCTCTACGCCACCAACATAAAGGTCAACGCCGCCAGAAACATGCTCTTTACCAGGACGATTCGTACCCATCCAATAGTCGTATTCGTCGCTGTCAACCATATGCTCAGCGTCGTTTGGATCCAAATAACGCATGTAATACCAGCATGAACCAGCCCAATTTGGCATAGTGTTGGTGTCTCGATAGTAGGTTTTTACGCCGTCACCAAGATCGAGCTGAACTTTAACCCAATCATCATTTCGACTCAATGGCGCTTCTGGCTCCGAGTTTGCATCGTCTGGAGCATAAGTCTTTGGCTGATAGTCTGGAACATCTGGCAAAGCAATCGGAAGCTCACTATCTGGAACTAAATGAGCAACACCATCCTCGTCATAAACGATTGGGAAAGGCTCACCCCAGTAACGCTGCCTAGAGAACAGCCAGTCGCGAAGTCTGTAAGAAACCTTGCCAACGCCTACGCCTGCTGCTTCAAGCCAAGTCGTAACTTTTTTAATAGCTTCATCTACGCGCAAACCGTTAATAGACAAAGCGTCGCCAAGTTTATAAGTATGCTCAACAGAAGAGTTAATAACAATTCCATCGTGAGAAACAAATGGAGCTTTGCCATCATAATCTTCTAGCTTTTCACCAGAATCAGGCAAAGGCTCAACAGTGTAAATCACAGGCAAGCCGAAAGCTTTTGCAAAATCATAATCGCGCTGATCGCCGCCTGGAACTGCCATAATTGCGCCAGTGCCGTAACCCATAAGCACGTAGTCAGCAGTAAACAGCGGAAGCTTTGCACCAGTTACGGGATTAATTGCATAAAGACCAGTAAACAAGCCTGTTTTTGCTCCAGCATCTTCCGTGCGATCTTTAGCAGTCTTTGCACGAGCTTTAGCTTGGTACTCTGCCAATCCTTCTTTAAGATTTGCGTAGCCACCCTTCCAACTTTCTGGAACGTTTGCACTCCAGGCTTCTGGAATATGCTCAAGAATCGGATGATCTACAGAAACAACAGCAAAAGTTGTACCAAAAAGCGTGTCTGGACGAGTTGTGTACACTTCCAAATCGCGCGTTTCACCATCTGCACAAGGCACATCAAAGTGAACGGAAGCACCGTGAGATTCGCCAATCCAGTTTCGCTGCATAAGCTTAACTTTTTCTGGCCAATCAATCGTATTCAAATCTTCAACCAAGCGATGAGCGTAAGCTGTAATTCGCATTGACCACTGACGAAGATTGCGCTGGAATACTGGGAAGTTTCCGCGCTCAGATTTTCCTTCTGCAGTAACTTCCTCGTTTGCAAGCACAGTTCCCAATCCCGGGCACCAATTTACAGGAGACTTAGAAATATAAGCAATACGGAAATCGTTTAATACGTCTGCTTGCTCTACTTTGCTAAGTTCTTCCCACTTTTTGCCTGCAAAACCAGGAATTTCGCGCTTTGCGCTCTTAAACTCATCAACTAACTCAGCAATTGGACGAGCAGAACCCTTTCCGCCATCTTTGCGCACAAAATCAGGGTTATACCAAGCATCGTAAAGCTTCGAGAAAATCCATTGTGTCCAACGAACGTAGTTTGTATCAATCGTTGCAAAAGACCTACGATCATCAAAGCTTAATCCCATGCGATGCAACTGCCTGCGCATATTTGCAATATTTGCCTCAGTAGTGATGCGTGGATGCTGGCCAGTTTGTACAGCATACTGCTCTGCAGGAAGCCCAAAAGCGTCGTAGCCCATAGCATGCAAAACGTTCTCGCCCTTCATGCGATGATATCGGCTTACAACATCTGTTGCTAAATATCCAAGAGGATGTCCAACATGCAAGCCTTTACCAGAAGGATACGGGAACATGTCCATTGCAAAGAAAGAAGGGCGACCATTAGCAAGATTGCCTTCGCCATCCTTCAAATTGCCCTTAACATTAGCAGCCCAGAATGTGCCTTGCTCATCCCAGGTTTTTTGCCAGCGCTGCTCAATATCTTGTGCGAGTTGCGCATTATAACGAAAAGCTGGCTCAGCGATTGTAGCTTTATTGTCAGCTGTTGCATATTGTTGATCGTTGTCTTCCATAAACAAGCACTATAGCGACTCATATCGTCAATTTGCAACACTTTTTACAACTTTTAAGCATATTTTATTGTGTTTTTTGAAAGTTTTAATGCACAATTCACAAAATACCATTATTTAGCGTTTTTTATAAAAATCATTACTACAATTGTTTTAAGAGTTTAACATAAGAATTTACTAAGAATAATAAGAATAATAAGAATAATATGATTTAACGAGGTTAGTTATGAAGGTATCAAAGAACACGCTTTTATTAATCGCATGCCTTGTATGGGGATTTGCAGGATTCAACATTCTTAAAATTGGCATTAGTGCATACTCAAGCTTTTTATCTCCTATTAACTTCACTTTATCTTTAGCTGTTTTTGCAATATTCCAAGTGTTTATTTTTGGAAAACTCGTTAAAAAGCACACAACTAGAATCAATGCTTACAAAGAAAACAAGCAATTTTTCCTTAAATTCTTTGACGTTAAATCTTTTATAATAATGGCTTTTATGATGACTTTTGGAATTGTTCTTCGTGCAACAAATATCGCCCCAGAGCGCTTTATTGCAGTGTTTTATACGGGATTAGGCTCTGCATTAGCCTTAGCAGGATTGCTTTTTGGATATCAATTTGTTAAAACTGTATGTCCGCGTTACAAAAACACTCATACTATGCAATAGTGCTTACAAACACTTGTAACAACATCAACATTACTAAGGAATATTTGACTATCACCCTACGTAAGGAAGTTACTATGAACCATATTATGAAACGTTATATTAATACATCTTTGTTGTATGCTGTCCTCGCCATGATTGGCGGCGTCTTTTATCGCGAATTTACAAAATTTAATGCTTTCCATGCAAAAAGTATGCTTGCTGTAGTTCACACACACTACTTTATGCTTGGCATGGTTGTTTTTCTGTTACTCATACTATTTGAGAAAAACTTCAGTTTTAGTAACGAAAAAACTACGAGAATCTTAATAACTTATCATATTGGACTCAACCTCACAGCACTAATGATGGTTACTCGCGGAATTGCACAAGTACTACGTCTGCATCTCAGCACATCTATAGATTTTGCCATAACTGGTTTAGCAGGAATCGGACACATCCTACTTGGTGTAAGTATTGTACTCATCTTATTGCAAATTAAACGCAGCATCACTCATTGTGCTAATACTTCATTAGAATAGTGATGATAGGAATAATTTAGTTTATTCATAAAATATTTATTAAGTGTGTAACTATAAGCCGCATACGCTACTACATTAAGAAGGTTGCTATGAGTAATAACGTGTATAAAAAGAGTAGATCATACGCACCAGAACGATTCTTTGAATGCGAAGGTCGTGGCCTTAACTGGCTTCGAGAAGCTTACGACTATGGCGGTCCTAAAGTAGCTAAAGTTTTTGATTGGGGAAAAGACTACTTAAACATTGAACGCATTGAAACTACAAGCCCTACTCCTTTAGCATCGTTTGAATTTGGAGCGTCTTTGGCACACATGCACGATTTTGGTGCAAAATATTTTGGCGAAGCTCCTGCAGATTACGATGGCACATGCTATTTTGGGCCATTAAGCGACCCTGTAAAAATGGATTGCGGCAATTGGAACAATGTTATTGACTATTTGGCAGAAGGCAGACTTTTGCCAATGGTAAATCTTGGTATTTCTAGAGGAAGTCTTACAAAAAGCGATTTAGATCTTACAAATAAAGTTATTGACGCTTTGCCAGATTTGCTTGGAAAAGCCGCTGAAGATAAGCCAGCGCGCGTTCATGGAGACTTGTGGAGCGGTAACGTTCTTTGGACTAAAAGCGAAGACGGAGAACACACAGAAGCTGTTTTAATTGACCCTGCAGCTCACGGCGGCCACCGCGAAGAAGATTTATCAATGCTTCACTTATTTGGAATCAGCTATTTTAAGCAGATTCTAGACGGCTACCAGTCTGTTCATCCACTAAAATCTGGTTTTGAAAATCGAATGACAATTTGGCAACTCTACCCTATTGCTGGTCATTGTGTTTTCTTCGGTGGAGGCTACGTTAGCGAATATCGAGATATGTGCTTGGATTTGCTTAATAGGTAAATTTGCATTAGATATTTAATAGAAACTAATAGACAAGTAAGTACAAAACTAAAATTTACGAAAGGTTTTAACTATGATTCGCACGCATAAGCATATTTTGCGCAAAACTATTGCTGTTATAGCAGCTAGCACAATGCTTCTTGCGATTTGCGCATGCGGATCTAGTGCACAAAACGCGTCTCCTAGCGCAAAAGCTCAAGTGGACCACGGCAACGTTATAGTTTTTACACCCTCTGATGGCCTAAATTTAAGTAGAAAAACTCCATTAAGCACATGGGATAATCTTGTTCCAGAAATAGTAAAATCGTTAAAAAAGCAAGGATTTTCTAGCAACGCAATCACAACTAAGTCTTCTAATAGCTTGTACAATCAAAGTCAAGATATTCAAGATTATGTTGTAAACACTATTACATCACTAAATCCTAAAAGCAACGCTAAATCTAAAAGTAAAAGCTCAAAAGCAAATGTTAAGAATCTTCAAGATAGCGCAAAAAAGCAGCTTTCAAAAACGACTATTGTTGTTGCTCCTTGGACTAATAAAAACGGTCACAACAATTATGGAGATTATGTAACTCAACCAGATTCAAATAGTGATCAATTAGATGAAGACGATTTAAAGAATCAAGAAGAAGCAGAGAATAGGCTTTCTAGTGCTTTAGAGCTTGCTAAAAAAGCTGGAATGCACGTTGTTATGCTTTCTAGACTGAGTAAGGGATTTAATCCAGATATTCTATTTAATCTTTCTTCCGCACAAAGAATTGGAGAGATTCAAGCCTACACTCTTGTACAAAAATTGGCTCTAAATCAAGCATCTAAAGATAATCCAAAAAGCGTGGAAGTGCTTTTGCCTTGCCATAATCAAAAGCAAAATGTTCATTTTCATGTTGGAATAAACAAACGCACAATAAACTCCGAGGATTCTTTGTATAAAACTCCAGATTTTGATGACGAATTTTCCAAACTTGCGTTTGAAGGAATTTGGAAAGTTCTAAAGCCATATTTTGAGTCTGGACTAATGTTTTCTCCTTCTGGAAAGCTTAACAAAAATTCTACTGAAAATGACTGGAAAAACGTTGCTATAGACGCAGATAATTCCGATTCTGTTAAAGCAGAACTTGAATTTAGACTTATTGAAAAAAATAATTCTAAAGCAACTCCAACAAAACACGTAGATGGAATTATTGCGTTAGAAGATCAAGTTGCTATGCAAACAGAAAGCGCTTTAGAAGAGCTTGGATATAAGGGCAGCTCTGCAGACATTAATCCTTCGTTTACTCTTCCAGACATTATTGGAAACTTTATTGGAAAGCGCAACTTGAGTAAAAAACGAGTACCTTTGCCATCTAATGTAAAAAATAATAGCAATCTTAAAAAACAAAAAGCAAACAAAAAAAGTAACAAAAATAAAAACACACAAGATAACAATCAAAATACCAACCAAGATAGTCAAAGTGAGTATGCAAACACTATTGTAAACGATTCAAAATGGCCTATTATTACAGGCTACGGAGCATACAAAGACGCTTTGCCTAATCTTGTAAACGGAAAGCAATGGATGACTTCTATAGAAAACATCCAAAAGATTTCTAGCGATGTTGCAAAACAGTGTAATTCGTTGAATACTACTGGAAAGATTACGCAACTAGAAGATGTAACCATTTTTGTAAACAATAGTGATTCGCAAAAAGGTGTACCAGTTGCAAATGAAGACATTCTTGCAATCAGTGCAACTAATCTTAAAGCGCTTTTAATAGACCCAGGCTATGTGACTCTTGCAGACGCAGGTCTTTAATTGATTTGCGCTAACGCATTACGCTAGCGCATTGCTCAAACGATTACGCTAATCAACTTAAGCTTACGCCCTAGCTTGTGCTCTATTAACAGAGATTAATTCGATTATCTCTTAAGTCTTGGAGCATAAATCTTATTTTCAATAAGATCTTTGTAACGCTCTAGAACAACGCTTCTTTTTGCTTTAAGGCTTGGAGTAACCAATCCATTTTCTTGCGTAAATGCGTCTGGAACAATCTCAAACTTTCTAATCGACTGCGCTCTAGAAACCTTAGAATTTGCTTTTACAACACTTTGCTCGATTTCGGATCTTACAATCGAATTTTTCCGAGCTTCATCCAGCGAGCGCACAGGCCCTGCCCCTCTAGATATAAGCCACGAGTTTACTTCTGCCAAATCAAGCGCAATAATTGCCGATATAAACGGCTTTCTGTCTCCTACAATAACGCATTGAGAAACTATTGGGCAAGTCATAACAGAAGCTTCTAGAATGCTTGGAGAAACGTTTTTACCGCCAGCTGTTATTATTAAATCCTTTTTACGACCTGTAATCCTAACAAATCCATCTGGTTCTAGCAGGCCAAAATCTCCCGTATGCAGCCAACCATTTACTATTTGCTTTTCTGTTATTTCTGGATGATTATGGTATCCAACGCATACTGCAGGGCTTTTAATGCAAAGCTCACCTTCATTATCTATTGCAACAGACACGCCTTTAACTGGAATGCCTACTGTTCCAATTCTGTATCCCTTTGTAGGGTTTACCATTGATGGAGCGCATGTTTCTGTCATTCCGTAGCCTTCAAGGATTGGAAGCCCAATTCCATTAAAGAAGTGAGATATAGATGTGTCTAAAGGAGCACCACCAGAAACACCGTATTCAACACATCCTCCAAAAACTTGCAAAATCGACTTATATACAGTGTTTTTAAAGAATTCGTGACTTATTGCAATCAATGGAGAAACCATTGCACCATTTTGCTGCGCCTTTGACCATTGTTTAGCAACTTTTACGCTTAACGCAAATATAACGCCTTTTAACCCTCTGCCTGCTTTTTGAGAAGCCGCATTGTAGATTTTTTCAAATATTCTAGGAACACCAAGCACGAATGTTGGTCTAAAGCTTTTGAAGTCACTAAGTATTGTTTTTAGATTACTAGATAATCCAAGCGTAACGTTTCCAGTAAAGCAAAAGAATTGCATATATCGTGCAAAAACGTGTGCTAGAGGAAGGAACAGCAAAAGTCGTGGATTACCATTCTTACTTTTTAACGCTATATCTGGCATAGAAAGTATTCCAGACTTTGCTATAAAAACAAAGTTTCCGTGCGAAAGCTCAATGCCTTTTGGCTCTCCAGTAGATCCAGAAGTATAAACAATTGTTGCTAAATCTTTACCTTTAACAGATTTTTCTCTTTCGTAAAATTCTGCATCCGTAACGGTTTTTCCGTATTCAATAAACGCATCTATTGCATCTGAACTCAATACGAATATTTCTTCAAGGCATTTGCACGACTTTTTTGCAATCAATGCATTCTCTCTAATTGCTTCGTCTTCAACAAAAATCATGCTCACATTGGAATCGTTAACAATGTTTTCTATTTGACTCACCGAGCTTGTTTCGTAGATTGGAACAGTTAAAGCTCCAATAGACATTATTGCCATATCTAGCAAAGTCCACTGCCAAGAAGTATGAGCAATTATAGATATTGAATCCCCTGGCATAACGCCATGTGCTATAAACCCTTTTGCAACCGCTATAACTAAATCTCTAAACTCTTTAGCGCTAAAAGAATTCCACTCTCCGCTTTTTGCAATGTATTCAATCAAAGGGTCGTTTGGCTTGCGATTAACGCGATCTTCAAGAAGCGAAAAAACATTTGCGTCGTAATCAATCTTCTCATCAAGATTGCGAGAATACTTTTGCATAACCGCTCCTTAAATTGCGCATATTGTTTAAGCAATGATTCTCAACATTTTACTCAAGAATCTATACACACTATACGATACGTATTTTACTATTTTTCTTTTAAGTCTTCTTTTGGCTTTAACACTATTTTTTGTTTTTGAACCATCTTTTTTGGATTTGCGTACGTTCTGTTTTTTCGTTTTAATCCCCATTGAACGCAAAGATTATCGCAATGATCCGATCCAACTGTTACATATGCAAAATTCTGACCTTTTTTAACAATTGATCCAACAGGCAAATCGGTATATGCAGGCTCAAATGTAGATGTTAAAACACCATGACTTATTGTTACAACAGACTTTCCAGCAACTAGCCCCGCAAAGGCGATTATTCCGTCTTGTGGAGCGCGCAACTCATCGCCTTCTTTAGCTTGTAAATCAACACCTCTGTGGCCTGCAAGCCAAGGCTTGCTTGGAGCATCAAAATCCTTAATAATATTTGCTTCTTTTACTGGATATATCATCCTAGACTTGCAATATTCGTCCTTAGAATCCTCACTTATACTTGTAGCTAAAACATGCTTTTTAGAATTATTTTTACAAGTATTCGCGTATTGCTTATACGCATCTTGCTGATTCGCTTGAACGTATTCATATTCAACACTTTTGCTAATACTCGTATTTTCTAGAACACGAATTAGTGTAATAAATGCAATCAAAGCAAAAAACACTATTATGTATACAAAAATTATCTTATGTTTCAAAACATATTTTTTTATTCTATTAATTTTTTTGATGATTTTTTGCATCATTTTTTTATCAATGACTTTTATATTAAATATTTTCCACATATTTTCTTTCCTTTGAATTTCACACTAAAAATGGCGTATTTTAAGGGTTTTTGCTAATTTATTTTGCGTTCTTAAAAGTTTTTCATACGATTCTTTTTTAGTAAAGATTTTTTAAGCAATGTGGTTAAAGGCTATAAAACCTTGATATTTCAACGTTTAGCAATTTTCGACACGCCCAAACGAGCATATATTTGCATATTGCCAAATTCCGTGTAATATAAATGTCTTGTGCACGGCACAAAGCCAAGCATGGAAGATATTCCTGCGTAGCTCAGTTGGCAGAGCGTTCGACTGTTAATCGAATGGTCGCTGGTTCAAGCCCAGCCGCAGGAGCAAAATAAACCACCAGTTCGTCTGGTGGTTTTTTGTTTTATAAAAATTTTAGCTATATCAAAGCTAAGTCAAACTCTCAAAAACCTATAAGTTGCAAGGCATTACGTACTTGCTTTGGCGTAAACTGTAAAGGTCGTTTGCATAAAGCAAATCTTGGCAAATATTGATAAACAGAGGATAAATATGTTAGAAAACATCTCCAAAGTCATGAATAATGGCAATAAAAAGAAGATGATAGTTCTTATAACTGGCGTTGTAGTACTTGCGCTAGTTCTTTGCATAGGCGCAATATGCTGGAACGTTCAGCATTCTGCTCGCGTCAAAGAAGCTCGCAAAGCTTGCGAAGTTCAAGTTGCGCAAGTAACTAAAGCAAATAAATCTTGGAACAAACTTATTAAAAATTCTCTACTTGTATCTTTTGCTAAAGAAGATTCCGAAAACGGCAAACTACTAAATAAGCTTATGAAGTTGCGCATTCCAGAAACAGTTGTGTGCAACGCAAATTCACCAGAAGCTTTAGGAGCACAAAATGCTCAAGCTATTGCAGCAGCGCAATGGTATTCCGATAACGCTCAACGAATTCGCAGCATCACTTCTATTATGATTGATAAAGCTGCAGGCGATGAGTCTACTCAAGAAGACAAAAAGAAGGAAGAAGAAAGCCAAAAGCAATTGCAAGAGCTTACTGCTCCTGTTATTAGAAAAGCACCTAAAGTAAACCGTAGGCCAAGACTTAACATTCCTAACATTCCTCCAGATCCTGTAGAAAAAGCAACGAGAAGAGCTCAAGAAGAAGCTGCTGCAAAAGAAGCCAATAGAGAGGCAGAAAAGAAGAAGAAGGCAGCTGAAAAGAATGCTGCAGAAAAGAGAGCAGCTGAAAAGAGAGCAGAAGAATTAGAGCAAATGAGAAAAGAGATTAGAGAAGCTGAAAAGAAGGCAGAAGAAGATAGAAAGAAGAAGGAAGAAGAAGAGAAAAAGAAGAAAGAGCAGCAGACTCCTCCGCCTGTTCCTTCTACACCTCCAACTCCTCCTGCGCCACCTGCTGGTTCTGGATCAGGATCAGGAACGCCTGGAACAGGAAATACTGGTGGAACTACGGGCGGTAGCACTACAACTCCGCAAACACAAACACCACAAACTCCAGCCTCAAACCCACCAGCTGGTAGCGGCAGCGGCACAGGAAACACAAATGGCGGCAACCACTAACACCTCTGTTAATCAATAAAAAAATGCGCTCAGCAAATCACTGAGCGCATTTTTTATATTCTAATCACTTTGTTAAATCAACTTGATCTAACGGAATAACCTTAGTATGGTACTTAATCTTGTATCCAACATAAAGCACAATGAACAGCGGAACAGACATATAAGTTATGCCAATCGCTTGCCAATTAAGCGTGTGGAACGATTCAAGATCTTGGCCAACAATAACCAAAATGCACAATACAAGAGCCACAATAGGGCCGAATGGATACCACTTAGCTTTATAAACAAGGTCGTCCAAAGACTTTCCTTGAGCAATATACGCCTTGCGGAACCTGTAGTGTGCAGCTGCGATTCCTGCCCACGCAATAAATCCAGTCAAACCACTTGCAGCGACTAAGAACATGTAAATTTGCGTTCCAAAAATACTCATCAAGAATGTTAAAAGAGCTACAACAAACGTTGCAACCAAAGATTGAATTGGAACGCCTCTTCTATCTACGTTTCCAAACATCTTTGGAGCGTGATTATCTTTTGCAAGAGCGTAAAGCATTCTAGTAGAAGCGTACATTCCAGAATTTGCTGCCGAGATAACAGATGTAAGAACAACAGCATTCATGATTGTTGCTGCAATCGCCAATCCAGCGCGCTGGAACACAAGCGTGAATGGGCTTATAGAAATATCGCTAGCTTCCGATCCAAGCAAACTTGGGCTTGTGTATGGAATAATGCATGCGATTACAAAGATTGCAAGAATGTAGAACAAAACAATACGCCAGAACACTTGCTTTACAGCCTTTGGAATACTCTTATCTGGTGTTGCAGATTCGCCTGCTGTAATGCCAATAAGCTCTGTTCCTTGGAACGAGAATCCAGCAATAGCAAACGCACCTAAAACAGCTGGAATTCCGCCAGCAAATGGAGCATTCTTATGAGTAAAGTTGCTTAGCAATGGTGCTTTTCCGCCTAAAATGCCAACAATCGTAAGCAAACCAATAACAAGGAATATAATAACGGTTACAACTTTAATAATCGAAAGCCAATACTCGGTTTCTCCAAAGCACTTAACAGTAAGAATATTAATCAAAAGAATAACAACAAGAACTGTTAGAGAAAATACCCAAATTGGCACCTTTGGAAGCCAATATTGCAAAACGATTGCTGCAGTGCTTATATCTACAGCAACCGTGATTGCCCAGTTAAACCAATAATTCCAACCCATTGCAAATCCTAAAGCTGGATCAATAAACTTTCCAGAATAAGATGCAAAAGATCCACTAATTGGCATATACGTTGCCATCTCGCCAAGAGATGTCATAAGAAAATAAACCATAATGCCGATTGCAGCATACGCTAAAAGCGCACCCCCTGGGCCTGCCATGTGGATTGTTGCGCCACTAGCTACAAATAAGCCTGTTCCAATGCTTCCACCCAAAGCAATCATGGAAATGTGGCGTGTTTTTAGACCGCGATGAACGGTTTGAGATTCAGTATTTGATGAACTGTTGTTACTCATTGTTTCCTCCTTTTGACAATATTCAAACAGAGGCAAACAAGCAACAGTATGCATGTCGATAGCACTCCGCAGCAAATTGCCAAAATTGCTGCGACAGTCCTTGGCCTATTAAGCCAAGTCCCAGCTTGTAAGCTAGAAAGAATAACCTACAAACTTCGGCGCTCTCCCCTTTTGCAAATCACTTAACGCCTCTTTCTGGCTAATGATTGCTACTCTTGTTGAGCGCGACCTCTGGTCGATGTGTTTTATTATTAAGATAGGCAAAGACAAAGTCTAGACACTAATCGATATTTATTCAGATTAGACTAGATTTTCTACTTATTTTGATTATTTTTTTCTGTATTTTTTATAGGTTTATCGGAAATTTTACGATTATATGTGTTATGCCTACGATATTTACTTATTTTTATTGGCGATTTGCGATTCATTGCACCAAAAAGTGTTAAATCAAACTTTACAGACATTAATCGCATAGCAACTACTAGCACAACAATAAGCGTGTCTAAAATCATCTCTGTAATAACATCAAAGCACCCTGCACGTTGCGCTTTTACAACAAATACCGTTAAAACACACCCAACTGCAGCAGGAAACGCATACCAATGCTTATCTCGAACAATTACAGGAACTTGATTCAAAACCATATCTCGAATTAAACCACCACCAAGAGCGGTAGCCATGCCTAAAAACACGGAAGCCATTCCAGACATGTGAAAATCCAAGCCTTTAGCAGTGCCATTTACAGCAAAAAGCCCCAATGCTAAAGCATCTAAAGTTAGCATAAGCCACTTCCACTCATCAATTTCTAGATGAGCAAAAGCAACAATAACACCCGATGCAAGGCCAGTAAAAACAAATCCCCTATCCGCAATTCCTACAGGAGGCAAAGCTCCAAGCAAAACGTCTCTAACAATTCCGCCACCCAATGCTGTAAGCCAAGACGTTGCGATTATTGCAAAAATATCGTAGTTCTTGCGAATAGCCCACATTCCACCAACCATACCGCAACAACCCATAGCTATGTATTCAACAACAAGGAAGAAAACGTTGTCGCCTAATGCCCCTTCCACAATACTCCCTTTCTATGCGCTAAACACTAAAAACAAAATCTAACTAACAATCAACCTATAGATAATCAAGCATACAATTAGCGCGCCACTTGTTATAAACATAAAATGTTATAAACATAAGATGACGCGCTAAATAGCAAATATAATAACGTTTTTACGACTAATTTTTGAACGATTTCAATTCTTAACTAGTCGCACACCTTCCACATCCAGTTGTGAGTGTCTTCAACATCTCCAAGCTGAATGCCAAGAAGCTCATCGCGAAGCTCTTGCGTAAGAGCACCAACACCGCCGTCTGCAACCTTAAGATCGAATTCATCCGACTTAAATCTGCCGATTGGTGTAATGATTGCAGCAGTTCCGCAAGCAAGAACTTCCGTAACTTCGCCAGAACGAATGTCGTCAAGCAAGCCTTTCAGAGGAATCATGGTTTCAACAACATCATGACCCTTCTCTTTTGCAAGTTGAATAATAGAACGGCGAGTAACGCCTGGAAGAATGCTACCAGTCAAAGATGGAGTTTCCAAATGACCATCCTTATGGAGCGCAAACATGTTCATGCCACCAAGCTCTTCCAAATAAGTCTTAGTTGCAGCGTCCACAAAGCAAACCTGCTCACATCCGTGCTCAATGCCCTTATATTCGCCAAGCAAAGAAGCAGCATAATTTCCGCCACACTTAGCAAAACCAGTTCCACCAGGACCAGTGCGGAACCATTGATCTTCTACCCAAATGCTAACAGGCTTTAAGCCGCCCTTAAAGTATGGACCAGAAGGAGAAGCAATTACGCAATACTCAACCTCGTGAGCTTCGCGAACACCAAGGAAAGGCTCAGAAGCAAACATAAATGGTCGCATATAAAGCGTGTATTCGCGCCTGCTTGGAACCCACTCTTTATCTCGCTTAACTAAAGCAGCAACAGAACCAATAAAATCGTCAATGGAAAGATCTGGCAAATACAAACGCTTAGCAGAATTTTGGAATCGCGCAGCATTAATATCTGGTCGGAAAAGCCAAATAGAACCATCTGCACGCTTATAAGCCTTTAAGCCTTCAAAGCATTCTTGAGCATAGTGAAGCACAGATGCGCCTGGATCCATTTTTAATGGACCGTAAGGCTCAACACGCCTATCGGACCAGCCTTCTCCCTTGGTCCAAGACATATGAACCATATTGTCGGAGAAAATCTGACCAAATGCTGGCTTATCAATAAGTTCGTTGCGCTTAGCACTAGAAACTGGATTGTCGTTAGGCAAAACGGTAAAGTTGCCAGCTAATTTGTTTAACAGAGCAGGATCGCTATGATTATAAGAATCGTAGGCATCCTTAAACTCTGGAGCGACTTCTAAATCGGCCATTATGTCTCTTTTCCTATTTGCAATTACTGTATTTGTGATTGCTTTATAATTAATGCATTGCAATTGCTTTTAATGCAATTAATGGTATAGATTAGTACGATTCTCAATTAACGCAAG
The DNA here is from genome assembly GCF_056746795.1 of Gardnerella sialicivorans subsp. sialicivorans. NCBI lineage: Bacteria > Bacillati > Actinomycetota > Actinomycetes > Bifidobacteriales > Bifidobacteriaceae > Gardnerella > Gardnerella sialicivorans. The sequence goes on along the minus strand of NZ_JBWPXA010000007.1, from coordinate 31,050 downwards.
CCCGAATACAAATATTTTTTATAGAAAAGCAAGCATTTAGCCTAAAGATTTACGATTTGCAACAAAGAATTAACATAATACGCGAAAAAATTAAATTCGCAGCGTAAGATTTGTGCCTCTGGTGGGACTCGAACCCACAAGCCCGTAAGGGCGTCAGATTTTAAGTCTGATGCGTATGCCAATTCCGCCACGGAGGCAACAGTCATTAATTATGCCATATAAAACAATTAAAAACAACTCAGCGTGTGGCGAGTGTTCTACGGCCCAAATCTAGAGTGATTCCGTCCAACAAACCGTGTTCACTTGCAACAAAAGTTTCCAAAACGCCGCCATGATCTTGATAAGCCTCTTTAGCAAGACGCTCAAGAACGCGACTTAGCACAACTGCACCTCCGCCAACAACATCAACTCTTCCAGGATGAATCGTGGCATATGTGCGACGCCTATCCCTAGACATATGCAAGAACCTATCGTTAACAGTATATGCCTGATCTAACGCGATTTTTACTCCATCAACAGCCTTATGATCATAATGCTTTAAGCCAATCGCAAGAGCCGCCATAGTTGTAACAGTACCCGAAACACCAATAATCGTGCGAGCTTTACCAGCCTTAACGTGCTTTAACGCTTCGTCTATATTCTTGTCAATATCTTTTATTGCGCAAGATATCTCTTCTTCAGTAGGCGGGTCCGTATGCAAATGACGCTCAGTCATGCGCACAGAACCAATGTTCATAGAATACGCAGAATCAACCTTATCTTCAGCAATATTTACGCCATCTCCACCTAAAACAAGCTCTGTGGAACCGCCACCTAAATCAATAACAAGATAAGGCGCTTGCAAGTCTTTTCTAGAAACAACGCTTGTTGCTCCCAAAAAACTCAAAGCAGCTTCTTCAGTTCCACTAATCACCTCTGGATGCACACCCAGCTCTTCAAACATCATTTGTTCAAACACATCTCTGTTTAGAGCATCCCTTGTTGCAGAAGTTGCAACAAAACGAATAGCATCCACCTTATGCTCGCCAAGAACCTTTGCAAACTCTTTAGCAGCTTCTTTTACACGCTCTAATGCATCGGGCGCAAACATATGCGTTTCGTCAATTCCCTGCCCCAATCGCACAACCCTAAGCATTCTAGGAACAACATCTTTCATGCCATTTTCATCAACTCTAGCAATTTTTAGGCGAATCGAATTAGTCCCACAATCGATTGCAGCTACGCAAACAGACTTGTTAGGTACGCCTTCTCGATTAACTTTTTTGCAACCAAGATTGAGCGATTCTTCATCTTCATTCTGTGCATAGTCATTATCTCCCCAAGGAGTAGTGCATTTGCAAACTTTTGGACTAAACTCACTTGCGATTTTCTCTAGAACAATATCTCCAATAGGATTTACGCCCTTGCCCATAACAAGACTTTGAGCTAGCAAAGCATGCAAGCATTTAACGCGAACTGGCATTCCGCCTGCGCTCATGTTTTTAATATGCTCTTCGCTATCGTTTAATCGATTAGCTAACTCTTTGCGAAACTCTAAATACGCTTTATGAGCATATTCGTATTTTTTAGCAACTTCTTCGTTTGAATTTAACAAATCGTTGCATTCCTTCATAAAGCCTTGTGCTTCTAGGTGTGAAGTAGCTTTAACTGCCTCTGGGCTCGTTAAATAGCATGTTGTAGGAAAAGGCGTTCCGTCTTCTAAGCATGGACGCGTAATAACAGCAAGTGGCCTACCGCAAACACATCTAGCGCCGACTGCAACCATGCCCCTTGGAAATCTTCCTAATTGACGCTTTACAATGTTTTTGTCTGCTTTATTTGCAGGATTCTCTAGTAGCTTACTCACTAATAACTTTGCGTTTAGACCCATGTTCCACTCCATATACATTGAGCATCTTAAAATCGAATATAATTCTTATTTTTTAATTCTATCTAGTTTTAATTCTATCTACTTTTATTACTATTATTATGTTTTTTGTTTGTTGATTTTTCATTATTACTTTTAGATTTATTAGACTTGCTTGTGCTATTGGAGTGATTATTTTGCTTGCCACTTTGCTTAGTGGTATTAATCTTAGAAGACTTGCTATTTGCATCATTTTCTTTAGCCTTAAAGCTCATATCGTCTGGCTTATCTGCTTTATGAAGAGCGTAGAACAAGTCACTATACCACGGCAATGCTTTTCTATCTTCGTACAAAGAATCATCCTTATTAAACGATTCTGGAACAGAACCAGTAATCGCCTCTGGATGCTCTACTCTAACAGCTTGCTCCCCTGGAAATATAAACCCCAATCTTTCCCTTGCTTGAGCTGCAACATATGCCCTGTCTTTCCAACGTTCTACATCGTTATTAAGAGCTTGCTTTTTATCTTTCAAAGCAGACTCATCCCTTTGCAAAGCGTGCAATTCTGCCAAACTTAAAGCATAGTTACGAATTGTTGATATAAGACCAATACAGCAAAGAAATACAACAACTATCATGGAAACAAATACGATTGAACCAGAAAACAGCTTCTTTTTTTGAGGCTGATTTGATTCGTCAACTGTATTTGCAGTCATGCGGCGATTTCTTAAAATCATACTTCTAAATTACTTTGAATATTCGACGTGACGCACACGCGCTTATAAGATTGCGGCCAGTAACACAAGGCCACTGACCGCAATAAACTCTTAGCTTTATTATTAAGCTATATTATTAAACTTTATTATTAAGCTTTAGTCTTTAGAGTTTTGACTTTAGATTACTCCATTTGAGCTTTGCTCAAAATCGTATCTGCAGAATGTTGCAATTTTTGCAACTCTTCTTGAGTCAAATCAAGCTGGCATTGCTTAACAATTCCTTCTCTACCAACAATTGCTGGATAAGAAAGATAAGAATGGTATTCTTCGCGATAGTTAGAAACAGGCATTTGCTCTTTAGAATCCGAAAGAACTGCATCCACTAAACGAACTGCAGCAGCAGCAATACCGTAGTTTGTGTACTTCTTTCCGTAGAACACTGTAAATCCGCCTTCGCGAGTTTCCTCGTCAATTGCATCCAAATCAATGTTCTTTTCTTTAATAAGCTCTGTTATAGGCTGCTCAAAGACTTTAACAGTAGACCACGCAACGAATTGCGAATCACCGTGCTCTCCCAAGCTATATCCCTTAACAGCCTTTGGATGCACGCCAAAGAACTTGCCTACTGCACGATGCAAGCGAGCAGAATCAAGCAAAGTGCCAGTTCCAATAATCTTTTCGTAAGGAAGACCAGTAGCTTCCTTGTAAAGCTGACAAATAGCATCGCAAGGATTAGTTATGTCAATCAAAACACCGTGGAATCCAGAAGCCTTAATTTTTGCACCAACTTCTGCAACTTCCTTACGATTATACTTAAGCTCTGCAAAACGATCTGGATGAGGAACATCCAAAAGCTTTATGTGACCCAAGGCGCTTACGATTACCTCTACGTCTTTTAATGCTTCATAATCATTAACCGTAATATTAACGTTAAAAGGCACATTATCCATTGAATCTTCAAAATCCAATGCGTCGGCATTCACTTTTGCCTCGTTTGTATCATAAAGATACAAATCATCAGCATGACCGCCAACAACAAGTTGATGCGCTACTGCTGCACCAACGTTTCCCATGCCTATAACTGCGACTTTTCTCATATGAAACATCTCCTTCCGTTTTTAGTTTTCCATAAAAAATAGCACTATTTTGATGAGAATGAAAGTAATTTTAGAAAAATTTATATATTTTTTCAAAAAATCGCTAAAATATACGAAAAACGGCCAATCGCACGAATGCGACTGGCCGAATTATGCTACAGTCTAGATCTTAAACAAGACTCACGTAGAACTTATAAAAGCTCTAGCATATTACTTCATATACTTCTTGCAAGCCTTGAATGCGCTGTAACCAGCATACTGAGCAGTAGAACCAAGCTCTTCTTCAATCTCAAGCAAGCGGTTGTACTTAGCAATACGCTCGCCACGAGCAGGAGCACCAGTCTTGATTTGGCCGGTGTTCTTAGCAACAGCAAGATCAGAAATGGTGGTATCTGGGGTTTCGCCAGAACGGTGAGAAACCATAGAAGTGAAGCCATTCTTGGTTGCAAGCTCAATAGCGTCGAGGGTCTCGGTAACGGAACCAATCTGGTTCAACTTTACAAGCAAGGAGTTAGCTGCTCCAAGCTCAATACCCTTAGCCAAACGCTTTGGATTAGTAACGAGCAAGTCGTCACCAACGAACTGCAAACGATCGCCAAGACGCTTGGTGATTGCTGCCCAATCATCCCAGCCTTCTTCCTGGAATGGATCTTCGATAGAAACGATTGGATACTCGTTAATGAGCTTCTCGTAGTAATCAAGCATGTAAGCAGATTCGCGCTCTTCGCCGTCGAAACGATACTTGCCAGTTTCCTTGTTGTAGAACTCAGAAGAAGCAACGTCGAGGGAAATACCAATCTGCTTGCCTGGCTCGTAACCAGCAGCTTCGATTGCATCCATAATGTACTTCAAAGAATCTTCGTTGGACTTCATCTTTGGAGCGAAGCCACCTTCGTCGCCAAGACCAGTAGCCAAGCCTTCCTTCTTCAAAACGTTCTTTAAGGTGTGATAAACCTCAACGCCAGCGCGCAAAGCGTCGCTATAAGTAGCAAAGCCGTATGGAGAAATCATGTATTCCTGAATATCGGTTGCAAAATCAGCGTGAGCACCACCGTTCATAATGTTCATGTTTGGAACTGGAAGAATGTGGCCATTTGTACCGCCAATGTAGCGATACAAAGGAAGCTCAGCAGACTCAGCAGCAGCATAAAGAGCAGCAAGAGAAACGCCAAGAATAGCGTTTGCGCCAAGCTTGCCCTTGTTTGGAGTGCCATCAAGCTCGATCATTGTTTCATCAAGAGCGCGCTGATCAGAGGCATCCATGCCAATAACCTTTGGAGCGATTACTTCGTTAACAGCCTTAACTGCTTCCAAAGTACCCTTGCCTTGGTAGCGAGACTTATCGCCATCGCGACGCTCCCAAGCTTCTGCCTCACCAGTTGAAGCACCAGAAGGAACTAAACCAATTCCTTGAGCGCCATCTTCGGTCTCCAAATAAACCTGAACAGTAGGATTTCCACGAGAATCCAAAATTTCGCGTGCATATACGCTTTCAATAGCTGCCACAACTACTCCTTATTTATCTGTTGGTTGTGTAACATATTTAAGATTAATGCGTTTTATGGACGTTATTTCGCAGCGTAAGTCGTTAAGCATACAAGACTATATAATCTAAGCTTTTGTTAATTTGTCCACACCTTTGTACAATAATAACAAACTGACACGGGGTGCAATTATTCGCTTGATTGTAATTGCTGAGATTATACCCGTCGAACCTGATATAGCTAGTACTATCGAAGGGAATGTCGAATGGTTAGCCATTGTAAGAGCATGCTAAAAAATGCATCTTCTTCACTACGTTTATGTGTGCCATGGCTTTCCACACTTGTCATACTTATTGGATGGTTTTTAGCTACACTTGGGCCTAAAGAAACTAGGCACATTCCATCACCTGCAGAAGTAATTAACGCTTTTCAAGAATTAAACTCAGAAGGTTTAATTTGGCCTTCGTTGGGAATTAGTTTTACAAGAGTTATTGCAGGATTATGTTTAGGAATGATAATAGCAGTACCAGCAGGAGTTATTTCGGGTAGCACAAAGCTGGGCGACATTATTATTAACAAGCCTGGTCACATGCTACGGTCGGTTCCTTTTACTGCACTAGCACCTTTACTTATTATTTTATTAGGCATTGGTGAGACTATGAAAATAGCTCTTATTGCCATAGGCGTATTTGGAACGTTCTACGTAAATATGAGGGATGGAGTTCGTAATATTGATCCCAAACTTTTGGAATTAGCTCACGCATATAAAGTAAATAGCAAAACAGTATTTTTCACAATTCTTCTTAGAGGAGCGCTACCTAACTTTATGACTGCTTTGCGCTTTGCAATATCAGTGTCTTGGGTGGCATTGGTAACGTGTGAAACAGTCAACGCTTCAAAAGGAATTGGATATGTTCTTGCAAGATCACAAGAATTTTACAGACCAGATCAAATGCTGCTATGCATAGTTTTATACGCAATGGCAGGCCTACTTTCTGAAGGAATTGCAACGCTTTTAGAAAAAATTTGCATGCCTGAGCGACACTTATCCATCATTAAAATCAAACAAAATTGAGAATATTAGCAAAATAATGAGGAGAATAAAATGGCTAAATTCGCATTATCTAAAACAAGTAAGCGAGCATTAGCAGCTTTCTGCGCGCTTTGCACAGCAATCACCTTAGCATCATGCGGAAGCTCCAACAGCAAAACACAAGCATCATCCGCAAAATCTTCCACAAATACTACTAAGCAAGTAAAAGAAGATACTGGAACTTTAAGAGTAGCATACTTGACTTCTGCAAATTATTTAACAACTCTTTCAAATAACACAAAGATGGCAGATAAGATCTTTGGTAAAGCAAAGGTTACTTTTAGTGGACCTTATGTTCCTCCAGAAGCAAACACTGCAGTAACTTCTGGAAACGCAGACGTAACAACCACAGGATCTGGCCATTTTATTCATTTTATCTCCAAAGGCCAGCCATGGGTTGCTTATGCCATTAACTATTACAATGGAAACGCTCAAGGAATCGTAGCAGCACCAAATAGCGGAATCAAATCGCTTAAAGACTTGTACGGAAAGAAGATTGGAATTATTGCTAAAGGTGGAAGCGGAGATTATATAATTCACAAAGCCTTTGAAAAAGCAGGACTTGACCCATCCAAAGTTCAAGAAGTAGAGATGAGCCCAAAGAACTTCCATGCAGCATTCACAACTGGTCAAGTTGATGCATTAGCAACCTTCGATCAGAACTTTGCTGCAGCTCTTGCAACTCCAGGATCAAAACTTCTAGTCACTGCAAAAGATTATGGAAATATTAACTTCGGAATCCAAGTTGCATCTGCTGAATTTGCTAAAAAGCACCCACAGTTATTAAAGAAAATGTATCGTGCTTTAGTAGAAGAAGGTAAGAGAGTTAAGAAGAAGCATTCGATTATTCTCGATATGTATAAGAAGTTTGGCGCATCCGATGAAACAATGAAAGAATTAGCTAAGTTTGACATTCCACAAATTCGACCAATGAATGAAGAAACAATGAAAATGCTTAAACAACAAGCTAAGGAATATGTTAAATACGGATTTATTAAAGAAGTTCCTGATTTCTCTAAAGCCGTAATCGATTGCAGCAAGTAAACGATTACTAATCGTAATTAAAACACTAATTGTAATTAAAATACGACTATGTTTAATAGCATTTTTCATAAGCGTAGCAATGTGGAAGTTTCCAAAGAATCTACTTGCAAATCAAATATTAACGATAGTGATTACTGCGTTAGTATAGAGAATCTAGGTATTTCTTTCGCAAGCGAAAAAAGTAAAAATACAGAAAACGATTTTGCAAATAATTCTTCTTTTGTATTGAAAAACATTACGATGAGAATTAAAAAGGGCGAATTTGTTTCGCTCATTGGTAGATCGGGATGCGGAAAAACTACGCTTTTGAAAATAATTTCAGGACTCCTAACTCCTAGCGAAGGCAGCATTCACGCAACAAGCCGTCAGGCTATTGGTTTTCAAGACGCACGCTTAATACCGTGGCTTTCTGTAAACAAAAATGTTGTTTTCGGTATGGAAGGAAGCAAGGAAGATCTTAAGAATATTGCGCATTTAGCGCTTTGCCAAATGCAGCTTGTTGGCTACGATAACAAGTGGCCTTCTGAGCTTTCTGGAGGACAGGCGCAACGCGTATCTTTAGCTAGAGCTTTAGTTAGAAGTCCTGAATTATTGTTGCTTGACGAGCCTTTTGGAGCTTTGGATGCTCTTACGCGTTTCGATATGCAAGATTTGCTCAATAATCTTCAAGCTAAATATGGCTGGACTACACTTATGGTTACGCATGACATTGCGGAAGCTGTAAGACTTTCTAACCGCATTCTTATGATAAAAAATGGCAAAATTGCTAAGCAATGGCATATTAATCGCGAAGATCTTGATGCTCAAAATCGTCCCATAAATCATAGTGAAATCGAAGATGAGCTTAGAGAAGCTTTGCAATAAGTAACGCAAAATAATGTGAATCAAGGCGACTGCAAAAATAGCGGCCGCCTTTATTTATAAGCAGCGCAAGATTTACCTTACCAAGCTAAATCTTCAAGAAGTTGGCGAACCCAATCAAGTATTTCGCGCTCACTCATTGCGCTAGTTCCAAGTGAAGATTCAAAAGGCGATGGAATAATAAGCGTATGCGTAAGCGGACGATACTTAACTCCGCGGTAAATCCTTTGCAAACGCATCCACAACGATTCTTTTGGATCTAAGCCAATAACACGAACCGATTTACCTTGAGAGCTAATTTGCGTAATACCAAGATCGCGAGCCTTAAAACGCAAGCGAGCAACATCGCACAATATGCTAAACGCTTCAGGCGGCTCGCCAAAACGATCAAGTAACTCATCTCGCAACTCTTGCAAATCCTTATTATTGTTAGCGGAAGCAAGCTTACGGTACTCTTCTAATCGCAATTTGTCGGAATCAATATAATCAACTGGAATCGAAGCTTCAACAGGCAAATCAATAGACGTAGAAATAGTTTCTTTATGCTCTGGCTCTTTGTATTTTTCAACAGCTTCACAAACCATTCGCACGTATAAATCAAATCCAACGCCTTCAATGTGGCCACTTTGCGCATTTCCAAGCAAGTTTCCAGTGCCCCTAAGCTCCAAATCTTTCATAGCAACATCGAATCCAGATCCAAGAGCAGTATATTGAGCAATTGTTGCAAGACGATCATGCGCTTGTTGAGTCATAGACTTAGACGGATCATACAAAAAGTATGCGTAAGCTCGCTCACGACCTCTGCCAACGCGCCCGCGCAATTGGTGAAGCTGACTTAAGCCGAATCTATCTGCATGATCAACAATAAGCGTATTAGCGTTAGAAATATCTAATCCCGTTTCAATAATCGTAGTGCAAACAAGAACGTCAATATCTCTATGCCAAAAATCGCGAATAATAGTGTCAAGTTGCTTCTCACCCATTTTTCCGTGCGCAATCGCAACTCTAGCATCTGGCACAAGTTTTTGAATATTAGTCGCGACTTTACTAATATCTTCTACTCGATTATGCACGTAAAATACTTGACCACCTCTAAGTAGCTCTCGCTTAACACAAGCCGCCACTTGCGCGTCTTCGTAAGCTCCAACATAAGTCAAGACTGGCAAACGGTCTTCTGGAGGCGTAGCAAGAGTAGACATTTCGCGAATACCAGTAACAGCCATTTCAAGTGTTCGAGGAATTGGCGTTGCAGAAAGGCTAAGCACGTCTACGTTTGTGCGCAAAGCTTTCAAAGTCTCCTTGTGTTCAACACCAAAACGCTGCTCTTCGTCTATAATCACCAACCCTAAATCCTTGAATTTTATGTTTGGATTCAAAAGCTTATGCGTGCCAATAACAACATCAACTTCGCCCGATTCAAGGCCTTGAATCGTATTGTTAACCTCTTTTTCGCTTTGGAATCTACTCATTGCAGCAACAGTTACAGGGAATCCAGAAAAACGATTAGTAAAAGTCTCGTAATGTTGCTGAACTAAAAGAGTTGTTGGAGCTAGAACAACCACTTGTTTGCCGTCTTGAACAGCCTTAAAAGCAGCGCGCACAGCAATCTCGGTTTTACCAAAACCAACGTCTCCGCAAATCAGCCTATCCATTGGAATTGGCTTTTGCATATCTTGCTTAACTTCGTCAATAGTCGTAAGCTGATCTGGAGTTTCTTGGTATGGAAAATCGTCCTCAAGCTCTTTTTGCCATGGAGTGTCTGCGCTAAAAGCAAATCCGCTGCTAGATGCTCGCTCAGAATAAAGTTTAATCAAGTCTTGCGCAACTTCTTGAACAGCTTTTCGCGCTTTTTCTTTTGTAGCAGCCCAGTCCGCACCTCCAAGCTTATTTAGCTTTGGAATTTCGGCACCAACATATTTGCTAACCAAATCAAGTTGATCTGTTGGAATAAAAAGCTTATCTGCAGGAGCATTGCGTTTACTTGGCGCGTACTCAATTTCCAAATATTCGCGCGTAGCTTCTCCGTTTGAAGTTTTTACATTCCTCTGCCTCATGCCTATAAATTTGCCAATTCCGTGCTGTTCGTGAACAACAAAATCTCCTGGCTTAAGGTCTAGAAGGTCGATTTCTTTTTTTCTACGCTTTGGCGACTTAAAACCACTTACAGAAGATGACTTTCCTGTTAAATCTCTTTCGCTAAGAATTGCGATTTTACTTTGCGTATCTATAAAGCCGTCAACTATTTTCGATTGAACTGCCGAAAAATCAAATACACCACTTGCACGTACCGCTCGCGCAAGCCTTGCTAAAATTCCACTTGCAACAGCGCTAATATAAACTTTGTATCCGTTAGAAATAAGACCCGATATTCCGCTAGAAATCTTCTCACTATCTCCCCTAAATTCTTGAGGAGATTTAATGCACAAGTCTAAATAGTTATTTTTTACGACTTTATTTTCGTTTTCTTCTTTAGAATCAACGGTTTCTGGCGATCTATCTGCTGAATCTATTGCAAAACTGTTTAAGTTGATTACTTGATGATTGTTATTTTCAAGATTTTCTAAAACGCTGCCAAAATCAAGAAAACTAGCTTTATCGAATGTTATTGGAGCGCCAGCACCCTTACCAGACGCAGCAACATGCCAACTTGCAGCCAAAAACTCGTTTGCTGTTTTAACTAAATCGCTAGCTGCGCGCTTGCATTTTTCTAAGTCAGAAACCAAAATGATTGCGTTTTTATCAAGCAAATTTTCCACTGGTTCCATGTTGTCAACTAATGCTGGAATCAAAGACTCCATACCCTCTACAGGTATTGCATTTGCGATTGATTCAAGCATATCTTGAGCATTTGGAATCTTACCAATCAAAGACTTTGCTCGTTTTTGAATACTCTCTGTAAGCTGTAATTCTCGGCAAGCTGTAGCCCAAACGCTATTAATATTCTTCCCATAAGTGCGCTGATCAGATGCGTGGAATTGCTTAATTGAGTCAATCTCATCTCCAAAAAACTCAATACGCACAGGATGATCCATTGTTGGAGGAAAAACGTCTATAATTCCGCCTCGAACAGCAAATTCAGCGCGATTCATAACAAGTTCCACGCGATTATACGAGTTTTCAACAAGTCGCTTTGCAGCAAGCTCGATAGAAATCTCATTGCCACATTCAAAAACAAGCGGCTCTACGTTGCAAAGATCCTTAACAACTGGCTGAATAAGGGAACGAACTGGCATAACAAGAACGCGAATTGGGCTAAACATGCCACTTTTGCCACTTTTGCCATCTTCCCCACTTTGCGTATGCTTTAATCGCCTAAAAACCGCCATTCTGCTTGCTACAGTATCTGCTCTAGGAGAAAGACGCTCGTGCGGAAGAGTTTCCCAAGCTTCAAGATTAGCAATATCTTTAGGGTCCCCATTATAAAAATCGCGTATTGATTCAAGCGATTCTAAAGCATCTCTACCAGATGGAACTACTAAAACAACAGGCTTTTTAGTGGCCATTGCAGCAGCTACAGCAGCTCTAGCTCCACTTGGACAATACACATTAAGAGGATTAGAAAAATCTTCTTCAAGCAAAGCTAAAGACTTAAACGAATCATTTTTCTTACAAATATCTTGAAGTATGTTTTCAAAAGAAGCATCAGAAATATTAGAATCTTTAGAATCTTTAGAATCTAGCATTTTGTTAGCAAAAGAATCATACTTATCTGCCATTAAAATGCTCCTGAGTAGCTGCAAGCCCGCGGAAAATCACACTTTCTACAGCATCTGCGCCATCTGCCAAAAAATTAGGAAGCTCAGATTTTTGCGCACCAGCAAATCCGCCCAAAACCCAATTAACAGTATTATCGTGAGCATGAGCACCACGCTGAGCATGCCCAACACCCATTCTTACGCGCGCATATTGAGGAGTTCCAAGGCTGCGATCAATAGAACGAATACCGTTATGGCCTCCAGCAGAGCCTCCAGCTTTTACTTTAATGCGCCCAAAATCCAAATCCATATCGTCGTGAACAATCACAATATGATCCGTCTCAATTTGATAATAAGAACTTATAGAAGATATTGCAGCTCCAGAATCGTTCATAAAAGTAAGCGGTTTAGCAAGGAAGAACTTTGCGAGCCTACCGTCTAAATTCATAACTCCCTTGCCAAGTTTAGACAAGCCTTTATGGTCAGAAAAAGATATTGACCACCGCTCAGCAAGACAATCCGCAACCATAAATCCCATATTATGACGAGTACCTTCGTACTTAGATCCAGGATTGCCAAGGCCAGCAATAAGCCAAAAATCCGAAGCCATAATTCACACCCAATCTTATAAACTCAACAACAAAACGGGCGTACCGATTGAATACACGTAAAAACGTAGATTCTCGATACGCCCTTATATACTGCGCACTATTCTAGCAATAAGGCAGTCATTTGCTTAAAAATTCTTAAAACAAATTCTTTTGCAAAAACTTTCGCAAAAACTACTTTAAGAATTCGTCTGTAGATAATTCTTTAGCTTGAGGAGTTTTATGAGTTACCTTACCTTTTGCATCCATGTAAGCTCCTCCTTGACTCAAGAAGTTAAAGTAGTCTTGAGCGCCTTTAACATCGCTTGTTCCAAAAACAAACTTTCCGCTCTTAATATCTGCTTTACTTCCCCAATATTCGCCGTCAACAATCATCTTCATGCTGCGCTTAACAAATTTTGGATCAAGATTTGCGTCTTTTGCTTCTTTAACCAAAATGTTTGACGCTTCATCTGGATGCGCATATGCGTATTCATAACCACGCTTTACAGCTTTAACAAATGCGCGAACAAGCTTTGGATCGCGTTTAACTGTTCGCTTATTAGTAATAACACCAATCGTATCTGGCTGACCAGGAACTCCATAATCTACAGACTTAAAACAACGAAGCTTAGGGCCAAACATCTCGGATTGAACACCTTCCCAAGTGCCATAGAATCCGCCAAAATCAGCTTTACCCGATTCAAGAGTGCGGAATGTAGAAGTTCCAACAGTAACCTTATCGAATTTGCCTTCGCCACCATCGTGTTGAATCATTCTACGAATAACAGCATCGCCTTCTGCAGATCCAAATGTTGCAAACGTGCGACCGTCAAAGTCTTTTGGAGAATGAATCTTATTGTTCTTAGCTAGCGAACACCATATTGAGCTTGGCTTTTGTTGCACTTGCATAACCTGCTCAAGATTCGCGCCCTTAGTGGAAAAATCGGCAATGTTTGTTAATGTGCTAAGTGCAAAATCAGCAGCACCGCTATCTACAGCATGTTCGGATCCTGTTTGAGCAACAGCTAGAATATTAACGTCTAATCCAGCATCCTTAAACCAGCCTTTATTTTTTGCAACATAAATACCAATGTGATTTGTATCTGGCGCCCAAAATAGCATAAAAGACACTTTTCTAAGATTTGCATTTTGGCTAGCACCATTAGATCCGCACGCGCATAAAGAAAATGCACAGCACGCGGAAAGAATAAACGCAAGAGTACGCTTCAAAACACGCATATTCATGAGTTCCCTACTTTTGTTCTAGTACCGTTCTTCTGGGAAAGTGACACGAGTATGGCAGAAAACGGTATCAAAGGTCCAAACCCGCGCCGTTCAATGCCCCCGAGCAATAAGATTGCTGCGGTTTGCCACACATTGACTCACGAAACATTTTGATTATGCACGCAATAATCGACAAATGCTAGAAACTTACGACTTATAGTTGTGCGGTAATAATAGAATGTGTTTATTAATCTTATTTGTTTAAGCGTTTGGGGCAGCATTCGCTACTTTTCTGTTTTAAGAAAGGAATTGAAAACTTATGACGCAATCGCGTTCAAAGCATACGCTTTTAACATATCTGCCAACTTTAATATCTGTAGTAATTATCTTGCTTATATGGCAATTTGCTTGTCAATATTCTGGAATATCTCAAAATTTGATTCCAACTCCAATCGCTATTGCTCAAAGCACAATAGACGCTTTACCAACATTGCTTCCTGCAGCACTTGTTACAACTCAAGAAACAGTTATTGGATTTGCTCTTGCAATAATATGCGGAATTCTTCTGGGCGTATTTTTTCACATTTCTAAGCTTATAAAATCCGCACTATTCCCACTTTTATGCGCTGCTCAAACAATGCCACTTATTTCTATTGCACCAATTTTTTTGATTTGGTTTGGATTTGAGATTTCTGGAAAAGTAGTAATAGTCATGATTTTTAGCATGTTTCCTATTGCTGTTCAAACTGTTCGAGGATTAGATGCAGTTCCTAGTTTTTACACAGACGTTGCTCTGACTTGCGGAGCTAGCACTACTTGGACTTTGTGGCATGTTAAGTTGCGCGTAGCTGCAAGGCAGATTTTTGGCGGCATTAAAATTAGTGCAGCATATGTTTTAGGAACTGCTGCTACAGCAGAATATTTAGGAGCTAGAAACGGATTAGGAATTTGGCTTCAATTTGCTTATAACTCTTTTAGAACTCCTCTTATTTTTTCTGCGACTATTGTAATAATCGCACTTACTAGTGCTCTTATGCTTTTGATTAATGCAATAGAAAAACTCCTAATAGGTCCTGTAGAAGACGATGAAGACCCAGATAATCAAATGTAAAAACGCATAAAGCCAACACATAAAATAATGCCGAGCATAATCTAAGACTATGTTCGGCATTATTTTTTATTAATCTAAAGCTGCTTTTGCGCTGCTTTTACTCGAAAGATTTGACTTTTGCTTTTACTTTCCAGAGTCTTCTTTAATAGCATCGCTAATCGCATCGCTTAGCTCTTTTTGAGCTTTGCCATACGCTTGCCAATCTCCAGATTTCATTGCAGCATCCGAATCCTTTAGCGCTTGAGCTGCTCGCTTAAGATCCATTTTTGCTTTTGCACTAAAATCAGCGCCTGCCTTAGCATTAGCATTTTTATTGCCATTTTCGCTATTCTTAGTCGAATCTTTTTGCTTAGGATTAGAAGCAATATTGTTTACGCCAGAATTATTGGAAGCATCGCCAGCGTTTGCGCCAGAGTTTCCTCCAAACACTTGGTTTAATGCTTCATCCAAAGTATCCGCAAATCCAACTTGATCTCCAAACGCAACCAATACTTTCTTAAGCAATGGGTAGCTAGTAGATCCGCTAGATTGTACGTAAACAGGCTCTACGTAAACCAATCCTCCACCAAGTGGCAATGTAAGCAAGTTTCCACGCTTAACTTTAGTTGATCCAGATTCAAGCAAATTCAACTCTTTAGAAACATTTGCATTAGCGTTAAAGTTGTTTTGAGCTTGACCAGGGCCTGGAACATTGGAAACCTTAGGCAACTCTTGAAGTCTTAGTTTGCCATAATTTTCGCTTACTTTTCCAGCAACACTTCCAGCATCGGAATTTACCGATAAGAATCCAGTTAGGATTTCTCGAGTAGATCTTCCAGCAGGAATGTATGTAGAAACAAGCGAGAACACTGGCTTGTTTGCTCCTCTAGTTTGCAAAGTCAAATAGTATGGAGGTTGCAAAATATCTTCTCGCTGAAGACTTTGAGATTCTGTAGGATCTACTGGAGTCTGCCAGAAGTCTTCTCCCGAGAAGAACTGGCTTGCACTATCAACATGATACTTTGCAAGCAAATGTCTTTGCACTTTGAATAAGCTTTCTGGGTATCTAATATGACTCATCAAATCGCCAGAAATCTTAGAAATATCGTGATAATGCCCTGGGAATATTGATCTCCAAGCTTTAATCACAGGGTCATTTTTATCCCACACATACAAGTCAACAGAACCATCGTACGCATCAACAGTAGCTTTAACTGAATTGCGAATATAGTTTGCTCGCTGATTAGTTAAGCCTTTAATCGAACGAGATGTTGTTGTTGTAGAATCTTGAGTCACCTGCCCAAAATCAGTCATTTGCGAATATGGATAGGAGTCGGACGTTGTGTATCCGTCAACAATCCACTTAACTCGTCCATCAACAACCGCTGGATAAACGCGCCCATCCAAAGTCAAGTACGGAGCGACTTTAGAAACACGAGTCTTAGGGTCGCGATCATACAAGATTTGCGAATTAGAAGTGACTCTATCCGAGAATAAGATTTGATCTGACTCAAAACGAATAGCGTGTAACAACTTAGAGAAGAAGTTTCCTACACTTGGTCCACCATTCCCCTTAAACGTTGTTAAAGCGCCATTTGAACCAGTTGGATAATCAAATTCCCAAGGAGCAGAGCCTTTTGGAGAACCAACAATCGAATACTTTGGAGCATTTGGCGAGAAGTAGATACGCGGCTCATACTTCTTTAACTTTGTAAGCTTTCCTTGAGTTGGAATTCCATACTCCATAAATTGCGGCTGACCGTCTGAAGTAACCTTATTTCCGTAAGCTGCAACAACGCCATATCCGTGTGTATAAACTGTGTGGTCATTAACCCAATTTCGATTATCGTTTCCAGCTAAATCAAGCTCTCTTGCAGCAATAACCGTGTCTTGGCTCACGCCATCAATGTCGTACTTATCTACAGAAAGAGTATCTGCAAAAGTATAGTATTGCTTAGATTGCTGCAATTGGCGGAATGTTGGAGAAGTGACTTGAGGGTCTAAAAGCCTGATTTGTGCAGTAGACTCCGCTTCTTTTGCAAGCGCTCCCGACTTTCCTTCCGAAGTAGCGTTATACGATTCTTTTTTAACATTATTTAAGCCATACGCAAACTTAGTTGCATCAATATTTCGCTGAATATAAGTGGCTTCTAATTCTTGAGCATTCGGCGCTACCTTAAAACGTTGCAAAAGAGCAGGCCAAGCGAAAGACAACACCATAGCGCATACAACTAAAGATGCAACAGCTATAGCAGGCGTGCGCCAAGCTTTAACAGCTACAACAAAACGCGTGCCGATTTTTACATTCCCATTAAGAGCATGAGATTTTAGCAACCACGCTGTTATAACAATTCCAACAATTAGTGTTATTACAGCCATTGCAATGCTGGAAGGAACACCAGCATTCATATCTGTGTAAGATCCGCCAGTAATCTTAGAACCATCCAAATTTACAATCGCAAACACATCTAATATTTGCAAAACGGACCAGAAAATAACAACTAGCATAAACCATGCAGAAATTTGACGCCTTGCGCTTTTAGTTATGTTAAAAATGCCTTTGCCGCCTACAGGAAGCGTAATTCTTACAGCTCCCATCAAAGCGTTTGTTATAACGCTAAATAGCAAAGAAACAGCAAGAAGAACAATAAACGCTCTTGTAAAAAGTCGCAAGCCTGGCAAAGCAAACACATAAAAACCGTTATCAAATCCAAATTGCGGATCTTTAATACCAAACGATTGGTAGTTAAACATAAGCAAAATTTGCACCCAATGATTGTAGAATTGCATTCCAAACACAGCGCCTACAATCAAAGACACAACTCCTGCAACATGCATTGCAAGCTTAGAGCTTATTCCCTTTTTAGTGTCTAAAATATTGCCTTTTTCTTTAACATATACGCCATCTTCGCTTCCAGGGCGTTTTTTAATCGCAATATATGCAGATAAATACCCAAATGCAGCCATAAGCAGAGCGTACAAAGCCCAAACGCCGATTTTAGCGGCTAGTTGAATCCAAATTACGCTCTCGAATCCAAGTTGCGCATACCACATGCAATCTGTAATAAAAGTAGAAAAACCAAAAATAATTGAGCATATAAACGCTATTGCGACTACTATTGCAACAATAATCCAACGCCATTTTCTTGATTTTCCAACAAACTTATTTACATCAAAATCTATTCTCATATAGCGATTATTCTCCTTACTATTTGAGCTTTTATTATCGCTTTTATTGCTTTCACTATTATCGCTAATATTGCTAGTATTGCTTTCGCGATTTTCACTATTTTCGCTATCTTCGCTAGTATCGCTATTTTTTGGCGAATCACCTTCGTTTTCTAGTTTTTTCTTAGCTTCTAATAGATCACTAAAGATGTCACCAATGCCATCATCGTCAGTATAATAGTCTGCCAAATCTTTTATTTTTTTTGCAAACTTTGAAAAATTCTTATCTTTGTTTTCACTATTAGACTCATCTTTAGCAACATCTTTAGAAACAACTTTAGAAACAACATCATCACTGTTATTATCTTCATCAATGCTTTCTATAACTACATCTTGATTGCTGGAATCATCCGTAGAAGTATCGGCAGAAGTATAGGCAGAATCATTATTTTGATTGCTCTTTTTCTTTCCATCGCTTGAATAATCGGAACGCTTATGCACTTTAGTGTTTTTAGGTTTTTTAGCCATATACGCGCCAAAAGCAGCCCATGCAACGCCAATGATTATTTCTATGATGACTTTCAACATAAAGTTAATATTACTATATTGATTATTTACAATCTACATTTTGTGTAGTCAAAAGTAATTACAAAAAGCGCGCTCGCAAAAGTAGCGAACGCGCCTGATTTGATTAAATTAAATCATGTAAGCATTTAAGCTAAGCAACATCTGGATCGTCTTTAGCGATTGTTCCAGTGAGCTTTCCAATTGCTTTCATAATGTGGTACACAACCAACACCACAACAGTGCCGATTGCAATACCGTTGAACTGAATTCCAGAAACAGCAAATTGGAAGTTAGCAATGCCAATAATCATAACGATTGCAGCAATCATAATGTTAACTGGCTTATCGAAGTTCACTTTGTTCTCTACCCAAATGCGCACGCCAATCATGCCAATCATGCCGTAAAGCAAAGTGGTTACACCGCCCAAAACGCCTGCTGGAATGGAGTTTACAATTGCACCAAACTTTGGGCAAAGGCTTAATACGAATGCAAAGAATGCAGCGCACCAATAAGCGGCAGTAGAATACACTTTTGTTGCAGCCATAACGCCAATGTTTTCGCCATAAGTTGTAGTACCGCAACCACCAAAGCAACCAGCAATTGCAGTGCCTAAGCCGTCTGCAAACAAAGCTGTACCAATCTTGGAATCGTAGTCGCGGCCAGTCATTTGAGCTACAGACTTAACGTGACCAACGTTTTCTGCAATAAGAACGAGCACAACTGGCAAGAACATAAGCAAAACAGAGAAGTCAACTTGCGGAGTGTGGAACTTAGGGAAGCCAATCCAAGCTGCTTGCTCAATCTTGCTAAAGTCAACTTGACCCTGGAAGCATGCATACGCGTAGCCAACAAGAACACCAAGCAAGATGTTCAATCGCCCAAGAAGACCGCGGAAAATCACTGCAATAAGCATAACTGCAACCAAAGTTACCAAAGCAGTGTCTGGAGCCTTTTGGAAGTTGCCCCAAACAGCTGGTCCCAAGTTAAAGCCAATGATTGCAACAATTGCACCGTTAACAACAGGAGGCATAATAATGTCAATCCACTTTGCTCCTGCAAAATGCACAAGCACACCGATTAGCGCAAGAAGCAAACCAGTGCACATAATGCCAAAGCTTGCTACAGCAATGCCCTTATGCGCAGCAGTTACAGCCATAACAGGTGCTATAAGACCAAAAGAGCTTCCTAAATAACTAGGAAGCTTATTTGCGTTAATAAGTAAGAACAGTGCCGTGGAAAGAGCCGTGAACATTAAAGTAGTAGACGGATCAAAGCCTGTAAGAATTGGCACTAAGAATGTTGCGCCAAACATAGCAATAACATGCTGAGCGCCAATACCAGCAGTACGAGTCCACGTTAAACGCTCATCTGGCTCTACTACTTCTCCTGGCTTCAAAGTTTTTCCGTCTCCATGAAGCTGCCATGTAAACAACGATTTCATCGTTTTCTCCTTGCATAAAACAAGTTTATATATACGTTTGTGATTGAAAAACAACCACCAAAACAAGCGCCAGCTTAAAAAAAAAACAAGCACTACTTGTGCGCAGGTTTGGCAGATTTTGCAGAGGCTATACCAACCGCCGCCCCCTAGCCAAGTGGTCATTCTAATGTACTAATCACAAAGTGTCGAGACAATTTGAAAAATAATAAATTTATAAATTTGTTTTGTTGAAATATCAAGGAAAATCGGTGTGTCGAAAACGCATCAAACACCACTAATTATTACTCATAAAAGTTTATAAACATAAACTTTTGCTTATGTATTAGATTCGCTTATTACAATCTTAATTTTGCAAAACATTTTGAATGTAATCTTTTAACACAATTGCATGATTTATACGCGGATCTTTTGCTCCATATAAAAATGTTACTTTTTTATTTTTTCTACATATATCTACTATTTGGTTTACACAATCTTTATTCTCGTCTAGCTCTTCAACATAACGATTAGAAAATTCGTTAAAGCGCTCAGGCTTATGGCTAAACCATTTTCGCAAATCACTTGATGGAGCAATATCTTTACACCACAAATCAAGATTTGCTTTTTCTTTACTTATGCCTCTAGGCCACAATCTATCTACTAATACTCGCAAGCCATCATGTTCATCAAATGATTCATAAATGCGTTTAATTTGAATATTGCACATAATTACCTCTTTAACTACATACAATGATTACACAATTATGATTTTTTTCAACAAGATTTAATTAAGCGCAATCTAAATGGAACTAATACAAAACTACGATAGTTTTTTATCGAATATGTTTTATTATGTGATTTTTATATAGGCGTGTCGCTTGCCATTACAACAAAATGCTAGAAAATGTGTAAATATTTTTGATTTTTTGTTCATTTTTGTCCGATTATGGGAGAATAATTGGCTAAATGGTTAATTTCTTTGATACATGGAAAAAGAAAATCTGCACAACAAACATGGCTCTTATAGCTGTGCTTACACTTTTAGCTTCCTTAATTGGCAGCTGGCTCAAGCAATTCCCAGTCCTAAGCCTTTTGGGAGCTCTTATTATTGCGTTGCTTATTGGCATGGCTCTGCAGCTGCCTTTGCACGTATACAAGTTGAACAATGATTCTAGACGAGCAGGCGTTAAAACATCTGCTGGCTTAATCGCAAATAAGCTACTTAGACTAGGCATTATTTTGCTAGGCTTTAAGCTAAATTTGCACGTTCTATTTACTCAAGGTTTAAAATGCTTGCCAATCGCAGCTGTACTCGTTGCTGTTATGGTTTGCGTTACTTATAACATTGCAAAACTTCTTAAAGTTAGCCCTCAACTTGCAATGCTAACTGCAGGAGGCACAAGCATTTGCGGAGCTGCAGCAGTTATGGGTCTTTCGGGATCTATGCCAGTACTTCCACAAGAAGAGGACGAAAAAGAACAAAACGAAGTTATGGCTGTTGCAACAGTTGCAATCATGGGCACAATCTATGCTTTAGCCGAAATCTTTATTCTTCCTCATTTTGGAATGACTAAGCAGCAACTCGGAATTGCTGCTGGAGCGTCCCTTCACGAAATCGCACACGCCGTTGCAGCAGGCGGAGCTTTTGGAAGCATTGACGTTGCAACAATCATGAAGCTTACACGAGTTCTTATGCTTGTTCCTACATCAATCTTTATTGCAATTTGGTGGAACGCTCGTCACAGCCAAGTGGAAGATAATGGAAAGCGCAAAATCAACTTCCCATGGTTTATGCTCGGATTTATTGCAGCATCCGTTATTGGTACCTATGTGCCTTTTGTTTCATCTTACGCATCCCTACTTGTTGACGCAGGATACGTTTTCCTTGGAATGGCAATGGCTGCTCTTGGAATCAACGTAAACTTTAGAGTTATATTCAAGCAAGGAAAAGCAGCATTCTTAGCAAGCTTCTTAGCTTCTATTGTTTTAGTTGCGTTAGCTTGTGGTGCAAGTATTTTGTTCTTCTAATAAACAAGAGAAGATAAAACAAACACAAACAAAAATCAGGGGATTCCATTTTGAAATCTCCTGATTTTTTATATCTATTGCTTACACAAATGCTTCTAGATAACTCCAAAACAGATTATTCTATATGCACTGCTGTTCCGTCTGGAATATTCGTATAAAACCAATTAGCATCTGGAACACTTAATCGCACACATCCGTGCGATGCAGGAGACCCAAGTTTTTGCGCTTCTTCTACAATATAATCGCCAAAATTAGTACGAGTTGGAACAGAGTGGAACAAATACTTTGCTCCTATAAAACCAACCCAATAGTCTCCACCCATTCCTTCGATTCTATTGTAAAAGTGGTATCCCCTACGTCCTATTCTAAAATCGCCCTTAGGTGTGGAGTTATTCATTCCAGAGCTAACAATCATTGTATAAACAAGATTATTATTCGCATAAATATAAACACGTTGTTTTTTAAGGTCTACATTTATTTGCAAATGATTTGCATCTATCCCAAAAAGATTTGGATATTGACCGCCTGTGGATATTTTCCATAAGTTAGAAAAATCAATTGCATTCGCATTTTGATTTTGCGCATTAGAACTATCTTTGGACTTATCTTTGGACTTACGCTCTAATGGCGTCTTTTTTGCTTTCGACTTTGCGTCAAAATTATCGCCTTTTTTACTTTTTACATTACTTAAAGCGGAATCAAGCTTGTTTGACTTAAAATATTGCGCTTTTAGATTTACTAAAATACGCTTATTAGCTTCTTGAACAACATGCGATACTTGGAATCCAACAAAACTAAAGAAGACCAAAACAATTAGAAAAGCAATAACGCGCTTGTAGAAAATTTTGCGATTTTTTGGAGATTTTAAGCTAATAACATATTTCACTAATCGCGCAATAAGCGACTTTAGAACGCTTTTGAAAGCATAAAATATTTTCATAAAATCTCCATAATAAACAAAATAAAGGCGCTACTTCGATACTATACTATAGTGCCTAAGCAGCGCCGTTACACATTAATATGATTATTGTTTAACTAATCACACATTAAACTTAAATTCAACAATATCTCCGTCTTGCATAACGTAATCGCGGCCTTCCAGACGAAGCTTTCCTTCTTCTTTGATTTTTGCCATGGAGCCTTGAGCCTCAACAAAATCATTGTAAGAAACAACTTCTGCTTTAATAAAGCCACGCTCAAAATCAGTGTGAATAACGCCTGCAGCTTGAGGAGCTGTCCAACCTTTATGAATCTGCCATGCGTGAACTTCTTTAACGCCAGCCGTCAAATAGGTTTGAAGCCCTAGAATGTCAAAACCAACGCGTGCAAGCTGATCCAATCCAGATTCTTGCAAGCCTGCATCTGCAAGCATTTCTCTAGCATCCGCCTCATCAAGCTCAGTAAGCTCCGACTCAAATTGCGCGTTAAGAAAAATCGCCTTTGCAGGAGCTACAGACTCTGCTAGCTTAGACTTCAAAGAGTCATCCGAAAGCTCTGAATCGTCAACGTTAAACACGTAAATAAAAGGCTTAGCAGTAAGCAAGTGCAAATCGTAAACGTCGTCTTTATTAATCAACTTCTCATTATGAGCCTGATCAATCGTCTTACCAGATTCAAGAATCTCCTTAGCTTTATTTACAGCATTTACGTATTCTTGAGTAACTTTTTTGCCGCGTAAATCTTTTTCTAACTTTGGCAAAGCATTCTCGATTGTTTGCAAATCCGCAAGAATAAGCTCCGTGTTGATTGTGTCAATATCATCTGCAGGATCTACCTTGCCATTAACGTGCACAATGTCATCATCGTTAAACGCGCGAACAACTTCGCAAATAGCATCTGCTTCACGAATATTAGCAAGGAACTTGTTTCCCAAGCCTTCGCCTTCGCTTGCACCCTTAACGATTCCTGCAATATCAACAAATGTAACGGTTGCTGGAACGATTTTCTCGGTTTTAACAAGCTTTGCTAAAACAGGCAAACGTTTGTCTGGCAAAGGAACAATACCAGTATTTGGCTCGATTGTTGCAAACGGATAATTTTCCGCTAAAACGTTGTTTCGTGTTAGCGCATTAAACATAGTTGATTTACCAACGTTAGGCAAACCTACGATTCCAATTGTTAAAGACATATTACCTACTTTAGACCAGCTAGCGGAAGTGACTACACTACTATACTCGTACTGTTTTATTTTTGTTGAATTGCGTCAACCGCGCTAATAACATCTCCCCTAAAACCACATGATTCTAGCTTTGCAACACCTCGAATCGTAGTGCCACCAGGAGAACATACTGCGTCTTTCATAGCACCTGGGTGAACACGCGTATCCATATACAACGCGCCTACTCCTTCAATCATCTTTGCAGCCAAACGATATGCGCAATCTCGCTTTAGACCATACTTTACGCCAGCATCTGCTAAAGCTTCCATGTACATAGCTGTAAAAGCTGGAGCGCAGCTAGAAATACACATTGCAATATTCATGTGCTCGCTATCTACTCGTTCAACTAAAGATATAGGCTCAAAAATCGCGTTAAAAGATTCTAGTTGACTATCTGTTAGCGTATTTTCATTTTCTGCTAAAGTGACTCCTTGGCAAACTGCGATTGGCGTGTTTGGAATAATGCATTGCACATTAGCATCTTTTCCAAGTAGATTCTGGTAACGCTTAAGAGTCCAGCCTGCTGCAACGGAAATAATTGCTATTTTTCTATCCACAATAGTTTTTGCAATAGGATGCAAAACTTCTTCAATCTGATTTGGTTTTACAGCCAAAATTAAAACATTGCTAGAATCGCAAACTTCCTGCACGCTTTTTAACGCTTTTACTCCAAATTTGCTTGCATTATTAACAAGTTTTTCAAAGTGTGCCGCGCTTGCAACCATATCTTTGCCTTGCAAAACATTAGCGCGAATCAAGCCTTGCGCAATCGCTTGAGCCATGTTTCCAAAGCCAATAAATCCAACGGTTCCAATTGAGTTAGAACTCATTAACCAATCCCCTTAATATCTAAACACTAAAACAAACACTAAATAAACACTAACTTTTTATTAAGCATCTAATCATTTGTATATATAACTTGTATATCTAATCATTTGTATATATAACTTGTATATCTAATCATTTGTTAGGTACTTTAATCAAAAGTTACTTATCACTTATATAACTTAGATTACTTATATCACTTATATATAGACTCTAAATCTCCACGATTCCTTGCTTCTTCCAACAAATGACGGAACACAAAGTCGCCATGAACACCATCGTGCTCAAACTCGTTAGTTGTCCAATAATGAGAGTTAGAAATATGAGACAAAGTGTCTAGCTGAAGACCAGAATCAACATACAAGTCGTCGAAGTAAACCGCTGCTTGCAAAGGCACTTCGTTATTTGCAAGCTGATCTAAGTCGTAAATCTTGCCAAATTGCATATCGTTCATCATGCAATCAACTGCTGGCAAGAACGGCTGCAAAGCTTTTTGCTGATCAAACATCCACGGGAACACAGCTTCTCCAGTAAACAAAAGTGGACGCGCGCTACCAGCAAACTCTGGCATTGTTTCTCGAACTTGCTGAGCTGCCCAACGAATCGGATGATCTAATTCACCATCTGCATAAATGAACTCTTGTAATGGCCAATATAGCGGACTAGAAGACGTTGCGTCCATAACACCATAAAGAAACTCGTCGCTTAAATAGCCATCTGCCGTTCCGCCACCATGCTTAAACGCTTTAAGAGAGCCATCTCCATCCGAAAAAGCAGAGTCAATCAGCCAATGAACTCTTTCAAAGCTTGGCTTCATGCCAAAAGACGAACCAAGAGTCTGGAATCGCTCAACCGTTAGCTTTTCGCCATTAGGTAAGAAAACGTCTCCTTGAGAAATCCTATCTGCAATAGCTGCAGCGCGCGCAACATCTTGCGGATAACGCTCATAGAATTGCTCAGTTTTTCTAGCCATACGCGGGAACGTGTGCTCGTAAACTTCACGCGCACTAGCAGGAACATGAGGAATACCGCCAGTTGTAAAGCTTGCAAGTAAGCCCTGCGGGAAAAGAGACAAATACGTAAGCGTTAAGAATCCACCATAACTTTGACCCAAAGAAACCCACGGCTTTGCGTTAAACTCAGTTAAGCGCAAATGCTCAAAATCGCGAATAATGGAATCTGCTAAGAATCGCTTTAAGTACCATGCTTGCCGCTCTACACTCACGCCGTCGTCTGCCATACGCTTAATCGTAGAAGCATCTACCCTAGAAGAGCGCCCAACACCACGCTGGTCTGGAAGAACAACACGAAAATGCTTAATTGCCTCTTGAATCCAACCATCGCTAGACGGCGAAAGCGGACGAGGGCACTGGCCGCCTGGACCTCCTTGCAAAAATACAAGCAAAGGCAAATCGTCATGCACATGTTCTGGAGAGCAAATAACTCTGCAAAATAGGCGAATCGTCTCCCCTTTAATAGAATCGCCTGGAGTGTTTTGCTCCCAATCTAAAGGAACATCGATTGCGCGCTCTTCTACATACAATCCTGGTACGTAATACTTTGCTAGCAGTGCCATTGTAAACATTCCTTTCTGCACTCGCATGCAACGTTGCAATAACAAATCACATACAAAAATACACACTCTTATATAAATCATACTAAAGTTCGATTGTTCTATAAAGTGCCGTGTACTAGCCTAGTAGTTATGAAAATATCTCACACGTTTAACAAAGCTATACAACGCTTACGCACTGAGCTTACGCTAAACGATATATTGTGGGGCATTATTCCGCTTATTCTTTTTATGCTTTCAAGCAATCGTTATACTATAAGCAATGTTGACGGATTCTTGACGCAAAGTTCGCTAATTACAACCTTGCTTATAAATATTGTTGTTGCATCATTACTTTCAGTACGAAGAATATGGCCCGAACACACAGCTGTTATTTTTATTGTTATTTGCATTGTGCAAGTAATATTTGGTCCAGCCCAACTTTTTGCTGATTTCTTTGGTTTTGTGCTACTTGTTAATGCTATTGCACGCGGAAATCCAGAGCATTCAAAAGCTTTTGTTATTGCATCTTACGTAACAACCGTATTATCTTGCGCAGTAATATCGTGGAATATTGTAATGGGGCCAATATATGGCATCAATCATTTAAAAGCTAGTTATTCTTGTAGCGTAAAAAATATAAATAGTAGTAACATTAAAAACTGCGTTTCAATTATACTTGATTTTGCAATTCCTAATATAATTTTTGCGATTATTATTACTACAATTACGGTTATTATTGGCTACTGGCAGCGCACTCACGTACACACTATTCAACTTTTACAAGAGAACAATAACGCTATTCGCGCGTACCGAAAGAAAGCTCAGCATATTGCTATTACTGCAGAGCGTGCAAGAATCGCTAGGGATATGCACGATATTGTTGCTCACACGCTTTCTATTATTATTGTTCAAGCAGATGGTGGTCGTTATGCAGCAACCAAAGATATTTCGCTTGCTAAAAAAACAATGCATATTATTAAAAACGAAGCAGAGCGCGCCGTTCACGACATGCGTCGACTGCTAGAAGCTTTAACAGACGCTCCATCCGCTCAATTGGATTTTAATCACATACCTTCGCTTATTGAGCAAGCAAAAATTGCATCTCCTAATAACATTTTTTGGCACACTGTTGATGGCATAAATTCTTCTAATAAACTCAACAAAGATGCACAAACCGTTGCATACCGCGTTGTTCAAGAATCTCTTACTAATATTCGAAAGCACGCAGGAAACGGCATTAAAATAAACATTCACGAACAGTGGAATGAAAAAGGCTTAACACTAAAAATCACAAACGAAGTACACAAGATTGAAGCTAATCAAGCACAAAATAGCAATGCGCCACATAAAAACGGCTATGGCTTAATTGGCATGAAAGAGCGCATTGAAAATCTTCACGGAACGCTTGATTATGGAATACAAAACGATGGAACATTTAGTGTTGTTGCTTTTATTCCATATTCTTACAACACGGATCAATCAAACACTACTGCTTCTTTATTAAATAGTATTTCTAACGTTACTTATAAGAATGCAAAAGTTAATAATCAATCAGCAGCGCAAGAAAAACCTGAAAATGCAAGCAATCAAACATCATCAGAAGTGTTGCAAGGAGCAAATACTTCACGAAATAGGATTGAGAAAGTATCACAATGGTTTGAAAAACATTGGCTTATTGGAGACATTATTTATGCGTCACCTTGGGTTGTTATGATGCTTTTTCTGCCAACTTGCGATTTTCTTGTTGGAAATGGAATGCATTCACAATATTCCAGCTCACTTTTAGTACAAATACTTTATAGAGTATTTACTCTTACAACCATGGTGCCATTCATGTTTCGTAGAAAAGCTCCGACTACGTGCGCAATTGTTGCAGCAGCATTTTCTGCAATACAACTTATATGCTTACCTAATATTTTATTCGCTAATTTCTTTATACCAGCCATTGTTTATGCTGCTGTACTCTATGGCAAAAAGCACGCATGGCAGTGGGTTAGTGCTGTAGTGCTCGCCGAATCTGCTATTTTTGCTGTAAAAATTGGTGTTGCATCAAGAAATATTCCGCAAAATGAAACTCCAATACGATTTTTTACTTCTAATGCGTACACAACTAATTTTTATGACATTATGCAAATGGCATCCGTAGGATTAATTTTTGGTTTTATAGTTGCATTAATTTGTTTTGCTGCCATTGCATTTGCTTATTACCGCAGAAATGATGACAATAATTTGCTGATTCTAAAAGCGCGCAGAACAGAACTAGAGCAAGAGCAAAAACAGCTAGAAGTACTTGCAGCAAATGCCGAAAGGCAGCGTATTAGCGCAAATATTCAGCAAAAAGTTGCAGTTACATTGCATAAAGTAATTGATGCTGCAAATAGTGGAATAGATATGCTAAATGAATACGAAAAATCAAATAGCAATGCAGAAAAGCTAAAGTCAACAAAACTAGAACTAGAACAAGAACAAGAACAAATTGAAGCAATTAGTAAAGCTTTTAAGAACATTGGAGATGAAGGTCGCTCATCACTTAGGTACATGCGAAAACTACTCGGAATTTTGCGAGAAACGGGTTCAAGTGCTAATTCATCAAATAATAGTGCAAATGTAGCTAAGCTTGCGGTTCGCCCTGCTGCCCCACTTGATGAACAAATTCAACACAGACTTGCAAACAAACACGAATAAATTGATAGTATAGAAAACATGGAAAACATGGAAAACAATGGAGTAATTCGAGTCGCAATCGCAGACGATCAAGAGCTTGTGCGCGCAGGATTTTCTATGGTAATCAACTCGCAAAAAGATATGCAAGTTGTTGCGCAAGCTTCAAATGGAAATGAGATTGTAGAAGTTGCGTCAAAAGAACATACAGATGTTATTTTGATGGACGTGCGCATGCCTAAAATGGACGGTTTGGAAGCTACGCGCAAAATCTTGCAAGAAGATGCTAGTAGCAATACGCGCATTATTATTTTAACAACTTTTGATTTAGACGAATACGTTATGGCTGCGATTCATACGGGCGCATCAGGATTTTTGCTTAAAGATACAGAGCCAGAAACATTGCTTAATTCAATACGAACTGTGTATCAAGGAAACGCAATTATTGCTCCGACTGCTACAAAGCGTTTGATTGAGTCAATGATCTCTAAGCCTAACGATGAAGAAAAAGCAAAAGAAGAGATTGCGACTAAAAACGAGCAAAACGCAAACACGTACGATTCTTGCTTAAATGATTTAACAGATCGCGAGCGCGAAGTTCTTGTAGAAATTGCTCACGGACTGTCTAACCAAGAAATTGCTAATAAACTGTTTATTAGCTTGCCAACAGTTAAAACGCATGTTGCTCATATTTTGGGAAAAATCAAAGCAAGAGACAGAGTTCAAGCTGTTGTGTTTGCTTACGAAAATGGCTTAGTTAAGCCGTAAGCATTTACACACTTGTTTTACAAGATTTTCTTGTTGAACGCGAGGTGAATTATCAGAGTTCCTATCATAGCAAGTTTTACATTGTTATACGAGAAATCCAACAGCTTTTGCATGTTTGGACTTTTACTATTCAACTAATAACGTGGAAAGTGTTGTCTTAAGGTAAAAGGCTGATTAGACTAACGTACTTTAGACTTTGTGTAGCAGAGATTAGCGAGGGTTATTGTTAAAAGGTTTAATGCGTGGCTGCGGGTAAGAAATATCGAAAAATTTTGTAAATAAAAGTAGACTTTAATTTACTTGATGACTTTTGCTGAAATATGTAATATAATAAGTAAAAAATGGGTGGAAATTCTGCTCATAAGTCTGTAGATTAAAGTCTACTTTTTTTGACAGTGATTTTACTAATTGTAGAGATTGATGATTAGAGGTTGATTATGGAGAGTAGTAAGAAGAAGCGTAATTCGGTTTTGCCGATTATTGTTAGCGTTGGTATTGCAACTTCAATGGGTGTTGTTGCAGGTAGTACGCCTGAGGTAGCGTACGCGAGCAGCAATGCTACTACTCCTTCTCCTTCTACTACTATGTACGCAGATCGAAGCGGTTCCGGTTATGACGAGAATCAAGTTATTACATTCAAAGATCCAGTTTTAAAAAAGAAACTGCTTGCTGCTATGAAAGAAGATCATATTATTTCTGATTATGCGACAGATATTACAATTGCTGATGCTGGGAAGTTGCATCAGGCAGACTTATACAACGAAAATACTGATAGTATGGACGAGAGTAATACTATTAGTGATTTGACAGGGCTTGAATGCTTTAAGAACCTAACAATACTTAGACTTGATTATAATAATGTTTCTGATTTGAGTCCGTTGAAGGATTTGACGAGCCTAAACGAACTTCAGTTCTCTGATAATAAGGTTCGTGATTTAAGTCTGTTGAGTGGTTTGACGAACCTAAAAGAACTTCATTTTGATGATAATCAGGTTCGTGATTTAAGTCCGTTGAAGAATTTGACGAGCCTAAAAGAACTTCATTTTGATAGTAATCAGGTTTCTAAGTTGGATACGTTGAAGGATTTGACGAGCCTAGAAATCCTTGATTTCGCTGTTAATGAGGTTTCTGATTTGGGTTCGTTGCGTGGTTTGACGAGC
>NZ_JBWPXA010000006.1:0-96552 GCF_056746795.1 Gardnerella sialicivorans subsp. sialicivorans | reverse complement strand
AGCCTAGAAATCCTTGATTTCGCTGTTAATGAGGTTTCTGATTTGGGTTCGTTGCGTGGTTTGACGAGCCTAGAAAGCCTTTCTTTTGGTGGTAATCGTGTTTCTAAGTTGGATCCGTTGAAGAATTTGACGAACCTAAAATACCTTAGTTTCTCTAGTAATCAGGTTCGTGATTTAAGTCCGTTGAAGAATTTGACGAGCCTAGAAATCCTTGATTTCGCTGTTAATGAGGTTTCTGATTTGGGTTCGTTGCGTGGTTTGACGAGCCTAGAAAGACTTTATTTTGGTAATAATCAGGTTTCTAAGTTGGATACGTTGAAGGATTTGACGAGCCTAAAAGAACTTTATTTTGCTGGTAATGAGGTTTATGATTTGAGTCCGTTGAGTGGTTTGACGAGCCTAAAAATACTTGATTTCGCTGTTAATGAGGTTTCTGATTTGAGTCCGTTGAAGGATTTGACGAACCTAATGTACATTGTTTTTGATGGTAATCGTGTTTCTAAGTTGAGTCCGTTGAGTGGTTTGACGAACCTACAAAGACTTGACACAGGTAGTCAAATTTTCTTTATTGACTCTACTACTAAGGAAACTAAGCTACCTGTTTATAGTGAATTCCCTGATGCTACTTTTACTATTCTAGATGAAGGTAACAGTATTGGCAGTATTGATAATGGTGTGTTTACTCTTAGTAAGGATCTACCGTATTGCGGTTATGTATCTATCAAAATTGAGAGCAAAAATATTAAATTTGGCAATGCTACCTCTAAATACGCTGGAACTATAACATTAAAACTTAATGTTCCTAAGACTGAGATTCTTCATGGTGTGATGAAGTATGAGGCGGATTCAACCCTTGATTATAAACAAAATCGTGTAGAAAGAACAGCTAAAGATGGTACGAGTACAACGTATGCAGATGGACGCGCTCCAGTAGAAGTTTCTGCTCAAGACGGTTTAACTAAAGTCGGTAATGTTGAGGTTAAGACTGAAACTATTAAGCATGGTACACAATATCAAGCTGATAGTAATCTTAAGTACAAGCAAACTAGTGAAACCGCAGGTACCGATGGTACTAAAACAACAACTACCACTTATGTAGTTGATCCTAATACTGGTCTTACAAACACTGTTAAGTCAACTGATAACAAAACAACAACTACCGCTCAGGATACAATCATCAAAGTTGGTAATGTTAAAACTGAAAATAAGGTTATTACGTTCACAATTGAAAATGCTGATGATCCAAATCTTGAAAATGGAACAACAAAGATTATTCAGCAAGGTAATAATGGCTCGGAAACCGTTATTACTACATATAGGGTTGACCCTTCTACAGGTTTAACAGATACAGTTGAAAAGACAGAAACTAAAAATCACGTAGACCCTGTTAAACAGATTGTTCATCATGGAACTAAGAAAACTCCGACTCCTCAACCTACACCTGTAACACCTGTAACGCCAGGACAAGGTGGAACTGGAACTGAAACACCAGGAACTGGAACTGTGACACCAGGACAAGGTGGAACTGTGACGCCAGGACAGGGTGGAACTGTTACACCAGGAACTGGAACTGTTACGCCAGGACAAGGCGGAACTGTTACGCCAGGACAGGGTGGAACTGTGACGCCAGGACAGGGTGGAACTGAAACACCAGGAACTGGAACTGTGACACCAGGACAAGGTGGAACTGAAACACCAGGAACTGGAACTGTGACACCAGGACAAGGTGGAACTGAAACACCAGGAACTGGAACTGTGACACCAGGACAAGGTGGAACTGAAACACCAGGAACTGGAACTGAAACACCAGGAACTGGAACTGTGACACCAGGACAGGGTGGAACTGTGACACCAGGACAGGGTGGAACTGTGACACCAGGACAGGGTGGAACTGTTACGCCAGGACAAGGCGGAACTGTTACGCCAGGACAGGGTGGAACTGTGACGCCAGGAACTGGAACTGAAACGCCAGGACAAGGTGGAACTGGAACTGTTACACCAGGACAAGGTGGAACTGAAACGCCAGGAACTGGAACTGAAACGCCAGGAACTGGAACTGAAACGCCAGGAACTGGAACTGTGACACCAGGAAGCGATACCAATCCGAGTGGTGTGAATCCTGGTGTAGTAAATCCGAGTGTGTATCCTTGGTTTAATCCTGGAAGCACTGGTGGTTCGACTACAGGTTCAAATGGCGAAGGTACCAACAGTCAGTCTACGGGCTTAAACAACTTTGGTAATGACTTCAATACCGATGGCACCAATTATGGTACTGGCACTGGCTCCGAGGGTAGTGCGGGTGCTGAGAATGGTGCGAGCTCCAAAAACTCTCCGTCAGCTCAGCGTAAGAACGGTCAAACGCATAAAACGCATGATAAGAATGGTGCTGACTCTAATTCGAAGCCTGCTAAAACCAATAAGG
The DNA here is from genome assembly GCF_056746795.1 of Gardnerella sialicivorans subsp. sialicivorans. Lineage (NCBI taxonomy): Bacteria > Bacillati > Actinomycetota > Actinomycetes > Bifidobacteriales > Bifidobacteriaceae > Gardnerella > Gardnerella sialicivorans. Next base: position 94,130 of record NZ_JBWPXA010000006.1, on the reverse strand, counting down.
CTAAAGATAATAAAGCGCCTGATTCTAAGCCAAGCGGTTCTAAAACTGCTGGCTCTAAAGCAAACGGATCTAAAGCGACTAGTGTAAAAGCTGGTGCTAACGCTAGTAAGAATAATGCTGAAGCCAAGCGTAAAGCAAAGGTAAGGGCAAAGGCAAGGGAAAACGCCAAGGAAAACGCCAAGGCAAACTCTAACTCCAAGTCTTCTGAATCTACTAAGAATTCCAGCAAGGCTGCCGAGTCGAGTAAGTCGTCAGCGTCTAACAGATTTGTTGCTATTATGTCTGCGGTGGGAGTGTTTATAATTGCTGTGATTGCTGCTTTCGCAGCATTCTTTGCAAAAAAGCATCGTGATAATTCTCAACGTGATAACAAGTAATTCAGTGTGCTAATTAATGTTGATCAGTTTTAATAATTGAATAGTTAGATGCTGGATAGTAGAAAGTCTCACTTCGTGATAGTTCCTCGCGGAGTGAGGCTTTCTGCTATTGCGATTGAATTATGCGTTTATTTTATGAAGTCACAGATATTTTTAGAGGGAATAAGAGGGCTTCTGTGATTTTTGCGAATCATTATTTGATTTCTCATGGTAAAGACTTGTTGGTTATTACAGAAAATAATGTTCCTGAGTTTAAGAGGTTGCTTGTTGAATATACTATGAGCTAGAACGTATAATATAATGTTGTTTTTCTTGCTCATTAGTTGGCAGACGAAGTTCAAATGGCATGCATTTTTGTAAAGCAATCTGTCTGTAAAACATTTGAAGAATAACCTTTTCATGCCGAGAATCATTCTATTAAGCCAATCTTAAATCTATAAATTCCATACAAAACATATAAAAATGCTGCTATTAATACATAATGCACAAATAGACGCAAATTAAGATTATTTTTTATTAGATTTAGATTATTTATTATTTTTACAAGCTTTAAGCCTTAGGAGCACGGCGATGACTCATAACAGTTACGCCTGCAGCAGCTGCGGCAGATTTTTTATTGACCGTTACCATATTCTTCTACTCCTTGCTCGTAGCGGCCTCCATATTTAATTTATGCTTATGTCAGCAGTCGAATCAAAATAGTAACAGAGAAATAAATAAGTTTTCAACGCACAATATTCGAAAAATTTTTCACTTAAGTTGTTATAACAAATATTTAATACTTAATTTTTTCGATTTTCCCGATAAAATTATAAATAGATACTAATAATATTTAAATAATTGTATTTTATGCATAAAATCTATCTATTTTTTTAATATATATCACATTATTTTTTGCGCGTGTCGCACATTATGCAGAAAAAAATAATGCTGATGCATGATTACACCAGCATTATTTCTGTTTTTACAACTATTTTAATATATGTTATAACAACATGTGTTTTAGTCTTCTGCGAGCGCAACTACTGGCGAAGACTTTACTGCTCTACGAGCTGGAAGCACGCTGGAAAGAAGCGCTGCAAGTAAAGCGATTAGAGCAAGAACCGCGTAAATAGTCCAATCAATTACAAACGGAACTTTGCCAATTGCGCTAAATACCATATAAGATCCAATCCAACCAAACGCTGTTCCAACAATCAAGCCAGAAACAGTGCTTGTTAGGGAAATCAACGTTGCTTCCAACGCAAGAGATCTTCTAACCTGTCCTCTTGTCATGCCGATTGCGCGCAAAGTTGCAGATTCTTTAGTGCGCTCAATAACAGACAAGCTTAATGTGTTTGCAACGCCTATTAAAGCAATCACAACAGCTACTGCTATTAAGCCAACAAGCAACATCATCATTATGTCGATAGCACTCTCCCACTGCGCTCGTTGGAACACGCTTCCACCAGCCATAACCTCCGCATAGCTAGATGTAATATTTCTAATATTCTTAACAATATCTACAAGATTAGCTTTGCTAGAGTCTACCGAAATAAGCAAAATATGCGTTGTAGGCTTAAGGTAGTTATTGAAGTAAGATTTGCTAACAAAAGCAGTATTCCTTGAATATATATTAACATTTCTATACTTCTTAAACTGAACTTGCTTTACAGTAATGCTCTTATCGTTATTACTCGAGTCTGTATTCATTCCAGTAAATGGCGTAATACTATCTACACTATCTTCACTAGAACTGTACTTTTCTACATAAGCTTGCAAATCAAGGTTTCCTTTTTTAAGCTCAAAAGGCTCTCCACCTTCATTATTAAACTTAGGCAAAAGCACAGAACCCCTGTTTATATTAACGCCATCAAGATCAGTGTGCATTACATTTCTAAGTTGATTTACATTATCAACTCCAGCTGCCATAGCATACTCAGTTTTACCCTTTGCGTTCTTAAAAGTCATAGGAACTGCAGGAAGCAACTCAGTATTCTTTATTCCACTAATCTTTGAAATGTCGGCAGCTAGGGCCTCATCAACATTCTTGCCTTGAATAATAATGTCAACACTGTAACGGTCATCAACAACACCTTTAAGAGTTGCTTTACCACATATTGCGCCCGTTACTACTGTAGAAACAAGCGTTACGCCAATAAGCAAAGCCGTTCCAGTCGCTGCAACTCTTCTAGGATTTCTTTGTACGTTTGCGTTGGCAACCTTAGACGCAGGCCCACAAAGTGCCATGATTGCTCCAGTTGCCTTCATAGCAAACGGCATCCAGAATATGGCTGTCATAACAATACCAATAAAAACAAGCGCACAACCAAACATTGCTCCAAGCAAAGTCATCCAAGAGTCAGAACCAGCAGTAGGAGACTTCCCCGCAATCATGCTTGCTAAAGAAGTAGCACTTAAAGTCGTAGCTAAAATACCTACAACAATAAACACAATGCCAAAAACAGCGCGAATAATGCTTGCACGCTTATCTTTAATCAAATCCATTGGTCGCAGCGCTTCCATAGGCGTTACTTTTGTAGCAGATCGAGCAGCACTCATAGATGCAAGAACTGTTACAATCGTGCCAATTGCTATTGGCCACACAACCGCTGGAAGCGAAACAATCAAAGGAATCTTAGATAACGGTCCAGAATTAATATTCACGTTACTAATTGCGCCCATAAATCCGATTGCGCAAAGCACACCAACAGCCGCGGAAATAACTCCAAGTATTGCAGCTTCAAGCAAAACTGCTGCATAAAGCTGGTGCGATTGTGCGCCAATTACGCGCAAAAGCGCAAGAGTTCGTCTGCGTTGAGCAACCAAAACTTGGAATGTGTTTGCTATAACAAGCGAAGAAATAAGCAACGCTAGAATACCAAAAGATAGCAAAAACATAGTCACAAAATTAGTGCCGTTGGACGCATTTCGAACAGATTTTACACCAACTTCGTGCCTAGACATAAGAGAGAATCTCGAAGGAAGCAAAGCGTTAATCTTAGGAGATAAATCGTTTATTTTAGATTCATCAATACTCATGTACACTTTACTTTGCACAACTTGATTGTCAAAATTCTTAATATTTTCGAGTTTTGCACAAAAATCGTTCGTTATGCCACCAAGATACGTGCCGCGATTTGAAAATGGTATTTGAGAATGTTCTCCATCGTCAACAAGACCAACCACACGAACATCGTACGATTTTTCTTTATCTCCGCCAGTGTCATCTACTTTAACCAAAGTTATAGTATCGCCAATATTTGCATGTATTGATTTAGCAATACTTTTAATAAGCGTGATTTCGCCTATTTCTTGCGGATCTCTACCTTCTGTTGATTCATACACAGGAAGATTTCCATACAAACCATTAGACCAAGCGATACTCGTAACTGATTTATCACCTTTTTCTACTCTTACAAACGCAGTCGCATCATCGCTACGAATACCGTTGACACCAGGCATCTTCGATATTTCGTCTAAATGAAGGTCTTTATAATGAATCTCACTACTCGGGGAACTGTTAGGATTCCTAAATGAGATTGCATAATTTGCGCTACCGAATTCATCGGTTGCGTTTCGAACCATCAAGTCATCAACGCTGTTTGCAAAAAGCAAAGTAGCGCTCATAAACATGCTGCCTATAAGAATTGCAATTCCAGAGGCGATTAGCATGCGCACGCTTTTACGCATAAGTTTTAGTGCGATTTTCCACATTCTAACTTCACCACCTTTTATTGCAATTGAGCAGACTGATTATTAATACCAGCCTCGCTGCGTTCCATAAGCATCTTGCTCATGCCTTCTGCAGTAGGATTTTGTACGTCTTCAACGATTTGACCATCTGCAAACACAATTGCTCTATCCGCATAAGACGCTGCAACAGCGTCGTGAGTAACCATAATCACAGTTTGACCAAGCTCCGTTACAGACTTCTTCAAGAAATGCAAAACTTCCAAGCTGGAAGCAGAGTCGAGATTGCCAGTAGGTTCATCTGCAAAAACTACGGAAGGCTTAGAGATTAAAGCTCTAGCAATTGCAACGCGTTGGCGCTGACCGCCAGAAAGCTCAGCAGGCCTATGCTTTAAGCGATCTTGCAATCCAAGAGTATTGACCAAAGTATTAAACCATTGCTTATCTGGCTTTTTACCTGCCAAAGTAAGAGGCATAAGAATATTTTGCTCAGCGCTAAACATTGGAAGAAGATTAAAACTTTGGAAAATAAATCCAACCATCTCGCGACGCATAAGCGTAAGCTGCTTATCGCTCATGCCTGTAATATCTAGTCCATCAACCAAAACTTTTCCAGAATTAACGCTGTCAAGACCAGCCAAGGAATGCATTAACGTTGACTTTCCAGAACCAGAAGGACCCATAATCGCAGTAAACTTGCCGCGCTCAAAGCTAACGCTTACATCTCGTAAAGCGTGAACAATGCCTGCGCCCTTGCCAAAATCTTTAACAACATGCAAAGCTGCAACCGCAGTCTCGCCAATCAAACCTTCTTGAGCGGAATAATTCATTTGCGTAAAACGCGTATCTTGACTATTTTCAACACTCATTTTGCACCTCACATACTTCTGTGATTACCTTACAATTACAATTTACGGGATTAAAAACGCATTCTCTATAGTGCGTAAGGCTGATATTTTCATTGGAATAATAGGAATTTTGATATTAAATTTTGATAGAAAAATGCTCTTATATAAAATCGTCATACTTTAGTATGAGAACCAGTATTATAGGCTTAAATTCACAGGCGTAATATTACAGGCATAAATTGGGATTTCAATTGGGATTTCAATTTGCATTTCAAACAGATTATTTAATGCAAAATAAATCAATTAGATAACTACAACACCATCAATTAAAGAATTTTTCTTAAGACGATTAATATTTTTCTTTCAAAATAAGCATTACAAATCATATGCTCGAATTGTTATAAATGTGCTTATTTATATCTAAAATAAATAAAAATGCGTCAAATTAGTTAGTTTATGTTCATTTTAATTGTTTATTTGTTAATTTTAGTAACAAAACACTTATTTAACACACTCGCCAAATGTCATGCAATATTGTAAAATATTAATCGACTACCAAAATTTGGCATGAGCCAACAAGAAACTCAAAGGAGATTTTCGCATGGTCTATAGAATGATTTTCAATCAGACTGCTTACTTCGGTCGCGGAGCAATCAAAGAGATTCCAAACGTTGCTAAAGCGCACGGCTTCAAAAAAGCATTTGTTGTAACAGATCCAGTTCTTGTAGAAACTGGAACCGTTAAGAAAGTTACTGATGTATTAGAATCCGCTGGTCTTCCATACGAAGTATTCGACAATGTAAAGCCAAATCCACCTGTTGAATGCATTCAAGACGGTGTAGAAAAGTTCAAGGCATCTGGCGCAGACTTCCTTATTGGTCTCGGCGGCGGCTCCCCGCAAGATACTTGCAAAGGCATTGGAATTATTGTAACCAACCCAGAATTTGGAGATGTTCTTTCTCTAGAAGGTGTTGCAGACACAAAGAATCCTTCTGTTCCAATCTTTGGCGTACCAACAACCGCTGGAACCGCGTCCGAAACAACAATCAACTATGTTGTTACCGATACTGCAAAGCTTCGCAAGTTCGTTGCAGTAGACCCTCACGATATTCCAATCGTTGCATTCGTAGACCCAGACTTAACCGATTCCATGCCACGCTCGCTTAAAGTTGCAACTGGCCTGGATGCACTCACCCACGCAATCGAAGGTTTCATTACACCAGGTGCATGGAGCCTTTCGGATTGCTTGTCTTTGCAAACAATTCGCATGATTGCACAAAACCTTGCAAAGAGCGCAGATGGAGATGTTCCAGCAGGCGAACAAATGGCTTACGCAAGCTATATAACTGGCATGGCCTACTCCAACGTTGGCTTGGGCTTGGTTCACGGCATGGCTCACCCACTCGGCGGTCGCCTTGGCGTTGCTCATGGCGTTGCAAACGGAATTTTGCTCGCTCCTGTTATGGAATATAACAAGGATTACAGTGGCGAAAAGTATCGCGATATTGCTGCAGCATTCGACGTTCCAAACGCATACACCGATGACCTTGAAGCAGTACGCAATGCTGCTGTAAAAGCGGTTCACGACTTGACTGTTAAGCTTGGAAATCCTACTAAGATTAGCGAAGTTGGAGCTAGCGAGGCAGATATTGAAGGCTTAAGCCAAGATGCTTTGGCAGATGTTTGCACTCCAGGAAACCCACGCAAGGCCACTTTGGAAGACATTCGCAAGATTTACACAAGCTTGATGTAGTGTTGGCGTAGTCTTCTAAAAATAAGCAAACAATAAATAAATAAATACGCAATATTTAGAACAAACAATTTGTGGACGCAATTTATTTTGATTTAACTCTTGGGTTAACTCTTGATTTAAGTTGCGTCCACATTTTGTATGTAACAAGTCATAAAGCCTATATCTACAAGCCTTCTACTAATCAATAACAGTCTGAGTGCTTTCTCGAATAACAATATGCGCAGGAAGGACCAGTTGATTCTCAATCTCCTTGCCTTCTCGAATCGCAAGAATCATACTAACAGCATTTTTTGCCATAATATCAAAAGGTTGATTAACAGTTGTTAAAGATGGCATCAAATATTGCGCTGGGTAAACGTCGTCAAAGCCCGCAACCGAAAGCTCTGTTCCTAACTTAATTCCGCGCTCGCGAGCTGCACGATACACATTTACAGCAGTAATATCGTTGCAAGCAAAAATCGCAGTTGGACGCTTGCCTTTAGGTAAATCCAAAAGATCGCAAGCCATTTTGTAACCAAGCTCTGGAAGATAATCACCCTCTTTTACCAAGTCTTTATCAACACGCAAACCAGCTTGTTCCATAGCAGCGCTGTAGCCAGCAAATCGCGCAACACCAGATTGAACGTTTAATGGTCCTGTAATAACACCAATTCGCTTATGACCCAAACTAATCAAATGCCGAGTAAGCTCGTAGGAGCCTGTCCAGTTATCGATAGAAATCGTGTGATCGTTGCCGTTGCCTATAGAAACTGGGTCAATAATCACAAGCGGAATATTGCGCATACGCAAAAAATCTTTATCTTTTTCTTCTAAATCAGACATTTGCGATATAACGCCCAAAGGGTTTCTATCTACAATTCCACGCAAGCATTCATCGCGCTTTTTGCCATTATCGGTTTGCGCAACCGTAAGCGCCAATCCTTCTCGTTGCGCCCAACGAGACGCGTAAGTAATCATCTCAATAGTGCCATTATTTGCAACGTAATCTACAAGCAACTCAACTGTTGGAGAAATTTTAGTGCTAACAAGAGAATAATCGCGACCGCTTTTAGCTAGAACTTTTTCTACACGTCTTCGAGTTTCTTCCGATACTCCCGACCTGCCATTTATAACCTTCGATATTGTAGACGGAGAAACACCAGCTTCTTTAGCAAGCTCTGTAATTCTAGGCTTCGAAGATTCAGATTCTTCTAAATCACTTTGTTTGCTATTTATTGCCATTTTTCTCCCTTTCTAGCTTCTACGCGTTTTTGATTAACGCATTCTCCATCTAAATCATTTTCTATCTAAAACATTTTCTATCTAAATCACTAATCTTAAAGAAAAATTCGCATACATACTTAAGATTATCTACAATAACACAAGTTGACAGAAAAACTGAAAAATGGAATTATTGCTTGATTTATCAAGGTTATTACAGAATCCATAATACACTATTTCACATTTAGCGCACAAAAATCGCGAAAATTTCTTACGACACGCCGAATAATAAAATTATTTGCCATTAGTCGCAAGCAAAACACGGATTAAATGCGCGATTCCCCTTACTAAAAAGCTCAATTTTTCAATCATAGAAAAATCAAAAATATGACATTTATCACATTGTGCCATTGCCGAAATATTCGCAAAAATCGCTTTACGAAAATTTCTACACAAACTACAACATTTTTCTATTCTTTTGATATAGAATTACGAGTGTAGGTCACAACGATCTTAAAGCAAAGGAGCACAAATCGTTATGAGTACAATTACATCAGTAAAAACCTATGATTTTAGATTCCCTACGTCGCAAACGCTTTCTGGGTCCGACGCAATGAACAAAGATCCAGATTATTCATCCGCATACGTAGAAATCAAAACAAGCCTAGACGATGGCATCAAAGGCGTTGGATTTGTATTTACAATTGGCCGCGGCAACGATGTTGTTTGCGCAGCAATCGACTCCATGTCTCAAGTGCTTATTGGCAGGAACGTGGAAGAATTGCTAGACAACATGCGACTTGCATGGGATCTTTTTGTTCACGACTCGCAACTTCGCTGGCTAGGTCCTGAAAAAGGCGTAGAACACATGGCAATTGGCGCGATTTTAAGCGCATTGTGGGATATTAAAGCAAAGCGAGCTGGAAAGCCATTGTGGCGCTTGCTTGCCGAGATGGATCCAAAGGAATTAGTCTCCACGCTCGACTTCCGCTACATGACCGATGCTTTAAGGCCAGAAGAAGCAATCGAGTTCTTGCAAGATGGTCAAAAAGGTAAGGAAGAGCGAATCGCTGACCTGCTTGTAAACGGCTACCCAGGCTACTCCACTGCTGCAGGCTGGCTCGGTTACAGTGACGAGAAGATGGTTGCAATCGCTAAGGAAGAATCGCAAGTTAAAGGCTTTAAGCAAATCAAGCTTAAGGTTGGTCAAAATGTAGATGACGATTTGAGAAGACTCGCACTTGCTCGCGAAGCAATCGGACCAGACGTTCGCCTTGCAGTAGACGCAAACCAAGTGTGGGATGTTCCAACAGCAATTACTTGGATTAATCGCTTCCACGACTTCGACTTAGCTTGGGTAGAAGAGCCAACAAGCCCAGACGACGTTATTGGCCACGCAACAATCGCTCGCGCAATCAACCCAATACCAGTAGCAACTGGCGAGCAAATGCAAAGCAGAATCATGTTTAAGCAATACTTGCAAGCAAACGCATTTGGAATCATGCAAATCGACGCAACTCGAGTTGCAGGTCCACAAGAAGTTGTTCTCGAATACTTGCTTGCTCGTAAGTTTAACAAGCCAGTTTGCCCACACGCAGGCGGCGTTGGATTATGCGAAGCCGTGTGCCACTTTGCAATGTTTGATTACGTTGCAGTTTCTGGCACAAAGGAAGGCCGCATGATTGAATACGTAGACAATCAGCACGAGCACTTTGTGCATCCAACACAAATCAAGAATGGCAATTACGTTGCACCAACTGCCCCAGGTAATGGCACTGAAATGACGCTGGAAACAGCCGAAAAGTACCTTTATCGCGGCTAGTTATGCAATTGTGGCTAGCAGTTTACATTAAGCTGTTTATTTTAAATTGCTAGCCACTTTAAAAAATCAAAGTTCCTAATTTAAGATTCATAATTTAATAATCAAAAAGCAAACCACATCATTTAAACAAAGGAGTTCATTATGGATTTGCATTTGGAAGGCAAAGTTTTCATCGTAACAGGTGGATTCAAGGGAATTGGTAAAGGCATTACGCTTCAGCTTGCTAGAGAAGGCGCAATTCCAGTAGTTATTAACCGTGCAGACGCTGCAGAAGAAACATTCCGCAAAGATATTGAGCAATACACAAAGGACTACGATGTTTATATTCTCGACTTAAACGACACAGACGAGATTGCACCAATCGTTGAAGAAACCTACAAGAAGTATGGTCATATTGACGGCATTGTAAACAACGCTGGCGTTAACGACAACAAGGATTTGGAATCCACTTCTTGGCGCGACTTTGAGAAGTCGATTCACGGAAACCTCACTCACTACTACGAGACTGTTCATGCTGCTGTAAAGTACTTGAAGGAAAGCCACGGAGCTGTTGTGAATATTTCTTCTAAGACTGCTTTAACTGGCCAGGGCAAGACTAGTGCTTATGCTGCTGCAAAGGGCGGAATCTTAGGCTTGACTCGCGAATGGGCTGCAGCTCTTGTTCATGATCGCGTGCGCGTAAACGCGATTGTTGTCTCTGAATGCTGGACTCCACTATATGCCGATTGGATTAAGACTTTCGGCGATGAAGCCGCTCAGCAGGCTCGCTTGAAGGTTATTACCGACAAGATTCCTCTGGAAAACCGCATGACTACCACGGAAGAAATTGGAAACGAAGCTGCATTCCTGCTTTCGGATCGCTCTTCGCACACCACTGGTCAGTGGGTATTCGTTGATGGCGGCTACGTGCATCTTGATCGCGCTTTGTCTTAAATCACAAATGCAATTTAAGATTCAATGAAATCCAACTAGCTAAGTTAATGGTGCGTAATCTAAATTAATAAGCTTGCGCACCATTAACCGCTATAACCACTAATTTAAGAACTATTCAAACTCTTATTCTTAAAATTATTCTCACACAGGAGTGACGATGACTACAAAAGAAAACGACAACGCTGTCGTTAAGAATAGTAAAAATGGCTCTAAAGCTATGATTGCCATTGTATTGGTAACATCATTGTTCTTTGTATGGGGCTTAACCATGAATTTGGTTAATGCACTAAACTCACCATTTGGCAATTATCTAGATTTAAACAACACACAAAAAGCGCTTTTGCAAGTTGCATACTTTGGCGCATACTTTGTTATGGCTATTCCTGCTGGCTTAATCGCAAAGCGTTTTGGATACAAAGGCGGCGTTATAAGCGGCCTCGCACTCTTTGCTCTTGGCGCATTTGCAGTAATCCCTGCAACAGCTACCGCAAGCTACGCAATGTTCCTAGTTGCAATGTTTGTTATAGCGTTAGGCGCAGCAACTTTGGAAACGAATTGCAACCCTTACATTACTAAGCTTGGCGACGAGAAGGGCGAATCCTTTAGAATCAACATGGCACAGAGCTTCAACGGAGTTGGAAACATTGTTGGACCTCTTATTCTTGGCCAAATCTTAGGCAAAACTGTTGCTAAGAACGAGCCAGGCTTCGACGTTGCTAAATTAAAGTTCCTTGGCGACACTCGCTTGATTTACATTGTTATTGGCGTTGTTCTTATTGCGATTATTGCAATCTTCTTCTGCTTTAAGCTTCCTACTCCTCCAGGAGACGTTGAGGCAGATCAAGAAAGCAAAGGCGATTCTTCCTTTATTCACCTTATGAGCAAGCCATACTTTACTCTTGGAATTATTGCAGAATTCATCTTTATTGGACTTCAAGTTGCTGGAATGGCAATGTTCTCCGACTTTGCTCTAAAGCATTGGGGTACTGGAATCACCACTGGCGTTGCCGCTTCTATGCTTGCAATCGTTTCGTTAATGTTTACAATCGGCCGCTTTGTTACTACTCCTTTGATGGCAAAGTTTGATGGCGGCAAGATTCTTGGATTGTACATGACTTTAAGCGCAGTGCTTATGTTTGTAGCATTCCTTGGACTTGGTCAGATTTCTGTAATCGCCTACATTGTAGCGTACTTGTTCATCTCTATTGGCTTCCCAACAATCTTCTCCCTTACTCTTAAGGGAATTCACGGAGCAGCAGCAAAGACTGGTTCTTCTGCACTCGTTATGAGCATTGTTGGCGCTGCAATCATTCCGCTAGTCTTCGGTTTTGTACAAGATCTTGCTGGAATCGAAGCCGCTGTATTGCTCACCGTTCCAGGATTCTTGTATGTTGCTTGGTACGCTCTTTGGGGCTCCAAGATTGGTCTTGTAGAAGCTAAGTAATTCGCGAATAACTACAAAGTCTTTATTTGAAAGTCTTTAGAAAGACTTTAGAAAGGAAAATTTATTATGTCTCAACTTCGTATTTTAGATTCCCATTTTCATATTTGGGATCCAACAAAGCAAGTCTTGCCTTGGCTTGATGGTTTAGACAAGTTAAACCACACTTTTACTCTCGAGCAGCTAGAAAAAGAGTATGCAGATTTGGGAGTTGACTTCCTTGGCGGCGTATACGTTGAGGTTGATGCTGCAGACCACGAGCTAGAAGATAGGCTTATTGGCGAAAATCCTAATCCTAAGATTCTAGCTAAAATGCTTAGAGTTACGCTGGATCCGTTTATGCGCGTGCCAATTCACGCAACTGGTATTCGCGAGCCTCTTCACATTCCAAGCGAGCCACGCGGACGCTGCCTAGAGCCTTCGTTTATTGGTGGGCTTAAGGCAATGGCAAAGAAAGGCATGCCTTTTGAGCTTTGCAATCGTGGCGAAGAGCTTTCAGATATGGCTAAAGCTTTTGAGCAAGTTCCAGAAGTGACTGTTGTTCTAAACCATTTGGGCAATGTTCCAGGATTAGACGAGGATTCCTGCAATGCTTTGCGTGCGTTTGCAAAGCTTCCACACAGCTATATTAAGATTTCTGGAGATAATCCAGTAAATCCAGATATTGTTAAGTTTGTACGCGATACATTTAGTCCTGATCGCCTACTCTTTAGCTCTAATTGGCCAGTTGTTAAGTTGAATTCTTCGCTTAAGCAGCATCTTGACTTAATGGTTGAGCTTTTCGGCGACGACGAAGATTTCTTCATGAATAATGCAAAGAAGGCGTATGGTATTAAACTGTAATTAATTGAGTTATTTGAATAGTCGATTTTAGTAATCATTGCTTATGGGGTGTAAGATTTTGCAAGTTAAAGTCTTATACCCCATAATTCAATACACAGAATAATTAAATACACAAAATAATTAAATAAAAGGACGAATTTTATGACTACTTCTAATAGCGCAAAGCTTGATTTGCATGCTTTTAAAGGCGTTTTTTGCCCATCAATAACTGTAAGCAAAGACGATGGAAGCATTGACTACGACTTATGGGCAAAGCACTTAGACCATCTTATTGACGCTGGGATTAATGGCATATTGATTTTTGGTAGCATCGGCGAGTTCTACGCATATCCGCTTAGCGTAAAAAAGGAAGCTGCTAAGTTTGCTATTGAACACGTTAATCACAGAGTTCCAGTTCTTATAGGCGTTGGAAACACTAATCTTAACGAAGTACTTGACTTTACTAAGTTTGCGGAAAGTTGCGGAGCAGACGCTGTTGTAGCTGTATCTCCATATTACTTTGGACCAACTGCACCAACCGCAGAACGCTACTTTGGAGCAATTGCGAGCGCAACTAGCTTGCCTGTTATTCTATACAACTTCCCTGCTAGAACTGGCAGCGATTTAACACCAAACTTAGTTGCAAGTCTTGCTGAAAAATACCCGAATATTGTTGGTATTAAAGATACGGTAGATACTATAAGCCACACTCGCGCAATGATTGAAGCCACTAGACGCGTAAACCCAGATTTTGTTGTTTTCTCTGGCTTTGATGAGTATTACACTCCTAATAGGATTGCTGGAGGAAATGGCGTGATTTGTGGTCTTACTAATGTAGAGCCAGAGACTTTTGCATCTTTGCATAAAGCGTATGAGGCTGGCGACTTTGCGCATCTTATTGAATGCGCTAAAAGGATCAGCCATTTGATGGCAGTTTACAACACTACTGACTTGTTTATTTCTGCGATTAAAGCTGCTGTAAATCTTAAGGGATTGCCAATTAGCACGCTTGTTCGCGAGCCAGCAAGTCAAGTTAATAGCGAGCAAGTCGAAGCAATTCGCGAGCTGCTTAAGTAAAGTAATAAGTCACTCAAATAATAAATCAAGGATAAAAACAAAACCCGCACAACATTAAGAAGTGCGGGTTTATGTTTTGCGTTGACTTACGTTGTTTTGCGTTGATTTACGCTACGTAAGTTATATTGCGGAAGCTACTTAGTGTAGCGCTCAAAATCTTCTGCAGTATTCACCTGAACGCGCTGCTTAATAATGGACAAAATCCACTCTTTAGCTTGTTCAACTGAAACGCCGTTCAATTGGCTGCCATCGCGGAATCGGAAGCTCACAGCATTGTTGTTCACATCCTCTTCGCCAGCAATCAAAGTGAAAGGCACCTTAGACTTAGAAGCGTTACGAATCTTCTTGCCAAAACGATCATCGGAGCTGTCCATCTCGCAGCGAACCATATTCTCTTCCAAATCGTTAATAAACTTTTGCAAGTGCGGAGCGAACTCGTCTGCAACAGGAACGCCAGTCACCTGGACTGGAGCCAACCATGCTGGGAACGCGCCTGCATAATGCTCAAGCAAAATAGCAAAGAAGCGCTCAATAGAGCCAAAGAGTGCGCGGTGAATCATCACAGGGCGCTGGTGGCTACCGTCAGCCGCAATGTACTCCAACTTAAAGCGCTCAGGCAAGTTGAAGTCAAGCTGAATAGTAGAAACCTGCCAAGTGCGGCCGATTGCATCGCGAGCTTGCACAGAAATCTTAGGTCCGTAGAATGCAGCTCCACCTGGATCGTCCACGAGTTCCAAACCAGACTCTTTAGCAACTTCTTCCAAAGTGTTTGTTGCTTCTTCCCAAATCTCGTCAGAACCAACAAACTTGTGCTCATCCTTAGTGGAAAGCTCCAAGTAGAAGTCGTTCAAACCGAAATCTTTAAGAAGACCAAGCACAAAGTTAAGCAAGCTCTTCAACTCATCGCGCATCTGCTCGCGAGTGCAGTAAATGTGCGAATCATCTTGAGTCAATCCGCGAACACGAGTTAAGCCATGCACAACGCCAGACTTTTCGTAACGATACACGGTACCAAACTCAAACAAGCGCAAAGGAAGTTCGCGGTAGGAACGCTGGCGAGACTTAAAGATCAAATTATGCATTGGGCAATTCATTGGCTTCAAGTAGTAGTCCGCACCTTGGCGAGTTACGTTACCGTTTTCGTCGCGCTCTTCGTCAAGCTTCATTGGAGGATACATGCCATCCTTGTACCACTGCAAGTGGCCAGAAGTCTCGTACAAGCCGCCCTTAGTAATGTGAGGAGTTTGTACAAAGCTGTAGTGATGCTTTCTGTGCTGCTCGCGCGAATAATCTTCCATTGCGTTAATGATTGCAGCACCCTTTGGATGGAACACTGCCAAGCCTGGACCAATCTCGTCTGGGAATGAGAACAAATCCATCTCTTGACCAAGCTTACGATGATCGCGCTTAGCAGCCTCTTCCATGCGAGTTGTGTAAGCCTTAAGCTCTTCCTTGCTAGGCCATGCAGTTCCGTAAATGCGCTGAAGCATAGGATTATGCTCCGAACCACGCCAGTAAGCTGCAGCTACACGCTCAAGCTTAAAAGCCTTAATATAGCGCGTGTTTGGCAAATGCGGACCGCGGCACAAATCGCTCCAAACTTTATTGCCTTCGCGATCCAAATTGTCGTACATACTAAGCTCATGCTTGCTAATTTCGCCAGCAGCAGCCGGATCAAGAGCAGCTTCCTTATCTCCAATCAACTCCAACTTATAAGGTTGATTTGCTTCTTCTTCGCGCGCTTCGTCCTCTGTTACAACGCGGCGACGGAAGCTTTGAGACTCTTTAATAATGCGCTGCATATGCTTTTCGATTTGCTTCAAATCGTCTGGCGTAAATGGAGTATCAACATCGAAATCGTAGTAGAAGCCGTCTTTAATTACAGGACCTACGCCCAACTTTGCGTCTGGTCGAATTTCTTGAACAGCTTGAGCCATCACGTGAGTAGCGGAATGACGCATGATTGCGATGCCATCTTCACTATCAAGGGCTACTGATTCTACGGTATCGCCGTTATGAAGAGGCGTGTACAAATCACGCAACTCGCCATTTAAACGCACGGCAATAATATTCTTATCTTCCGCGAAAAGTTCAACGCCAGTGAAGCTTGCATCCACCTCCTTGCGTTCCTCGTTTACGGTGATGGAGATGGTATTTTCAGCCATAATTGTCCTTTTCTATCGGGGTCTTGCGTTACTAATGTGCAGACCTGGACTTGTGTGGCGTCGATAAACTTACGCGATTAAACATAAATAAAACGCGCAAAAACGACGTCAATCGCACGCATTTTTCACGCGCAATTCTCTGTTACTCTAGAACAACAGAGCGACTTTTTAACAACGATTTTTTGCAAAAACCAGGATAAATCTCATGAATCTTCAAAAAGATGCTTTCGCTAAGCTTTACAACTAAAAAGAAGCAGCCAGCGCAAATCGCGATAGTTCCACCAGCAGAAAGTCTTAAAATCACTGCTAAGGCAAGTCCTAAAAGCGCTATAAAAATAGAAGACAATACGCACGCAAACACAAATTTATTAATGGAACGCATTCTGCTCTTAAGTGCTGCTGCAGGAGCTGCGATTAAAGATACCGAAACAACAGTTCCAACAGCTGGAATAATCACCGAAACCGTAATAATTATTAGCGCAAGAACAATTCCTTGCATTAATCCACTTCTGCCTCCTAAAGCTCGGTAATTAGTAGAGTCAAAAGAGCAGTGAATCAAATTGGCACTATTAAAACTCCACAATCCTAGTGCAAGAGCGAATGCAATAATCGCAAAAATCACGTCTGCAGGAGTGCAATTAAGCAATGACCCTGTTAAAAATCCTTCAATTCGCAATGGAAGAGGAGCAAACCACTTATTCAAAAAGTAGCCGCTAGCAAAACCAACAGTAAGAGTTATTCCAGCAGAAGCTTGAGAAGATATGCCCTTTAGTTTAGAAAGCACATGCATCATAAAAGACAAAACAATGCAAGCTAAAGCAGCGCCAATAAAAAGACCAATAGACAAAATGTTTTGGTCAATCGTATAAACAGATGTAACTACAACTCCGATTACAGCTCCTGGGAAAGCAGCGTGAGTTATAGACTCGGTGAAGAAAATACGCTGATTAAGCAAAGCCAAGGATCCAACAAAACCGCATAATGCTCCAACAGCGATTGCTTCTACAATCGGAAGAGCAATAATTTGCCAAATACTTACCATTATTACTTTCCACCAGCCTCTATTGCGCTAGACTTTTTCTTTTTAGAAAACACTAGCGCGTATGTAACTCTGTATAAGAATCTTAAAATCAAAACGACTACGAACATTGCGCAAATACTTAGCGCAACTGCAGCTTGCGGAGAAACTGGGTGATCAAGCTCCAAGTTCATAGCGTACATGCCTAATAAAACGCCAGCAATACCAACAGAAACGCCAACCGCTGCCATTCGCCCAACGGTACGCGCAACCAATCTTGCGCTAGCTCCAGGAATCACAAGATATCCAATAACAAGAAGCACACCAACAGCCGAAGATGCAGAAACTACAACAGCTGCAATTGCAACGTTTAGAACAATATCTACAACTAAAGTATTAACACCCATTAAAGGAGCACTAGCGCGGTCAAACGCAACAACAATCTGCTTCTTCCAAGTTAGAACAAGCAATGCGATTGCAAATAAACAAATAAACATTGCTTGAGTCATTCTATCGTCTGTAACATCTAGCAAACGTCCAAACATAAGCGCTTCTAGCTGGCCAGACATATCTCCCTTTTTAAGAGATATTACGATTCCAAGCGCAAAAAATGTTGTTAAAACTGTTGCAATTATTGACTCGTTGATTTTTTGAGACCTAGATGCCCACACAAGAGCTGCGACCAGAAAAATTGCACAAATCGAAGCTCCTGGAATGATTTGCCCAATTCCTCCATACAACGCTCCAACTACAATTCCAGGGAAAATCCCGTGAACCAAAGCCTCCGCATTAAACTCGGCGCATCTTAAGTTAACAAACACTCCAACTATTCCGCTAGCAATCGCAAGAACAATCAGAAGACAGAAAGGCCTAAAAACGTATGGAGCAGACGCAATAAAGTCAAATCCTGGTATAGGCTCGAGGATTTTGCGCAAAGACTCAACCAATTCAGCTAGCATTGGATTCGTCTCCTAAAGACGCATTTAACGAATCATTTAACGAATCATCTTTGTTTGCTAATTGATTCAAAGTAAGACCCGCACTTGCAGCTGGCATACTTCCGCCATAAGCCAAAGATATGTTTTCTTTAGTCATGACTTTTCTAAGAGGCCCAAAAGCCACTTGACGACCAGCCAAAAGCAATGCTTTCTCACAAATCGCGTCCGCGATTACAAGGTCGTGAGTAGACACAATAAACGAAATCCCATCTTCTTTAGCGGACTTCATAATGTTTAGCAGCTCTTTTCGATTCGGCTCATCTAACCCGTTAAAAGGCTCGTCTAAAAGAATCAACGTAGGTCGCGCAACAATAGCTCTAGCAAGCAATATTCGCTGGCGCTGGCCTCCAGAAAGATCACCAAATCGCACATCTGCCCTATTTAGCAAACCAACATGATTAAGAGCGCTCTCAACAGCTTTTTTCTGGCTTTTTTTAAGCAAACCCAGGAATCCAGTTTGCCTGCTTAAGCCCATTGCTACAACTTGACGAGCGGTGATTGGAAAAGTCAAATCCAAATCAACTTGTTGAGGAACATAGCCTATAGAAACTGTTTTTGGCATTGTTAAGCTTCCATGGCTCACTCGCACAATACCAATAATCGCCTGCAAAAACGTTGTTTTTCCAGAACCATTAGGCCCAATCAAAGCTAAAGCCTCTCCAGCTTCTACACTTCCGTTAAGACCAGTTACAACAGTTTTATAACCGTACGCTAAGTCGCAATCTTTCATTGCGAGAACGCTCTTATTCACTATAAATTAGCCTTCTTTTAACTACTTTTGTAACTACTTTTGTAACTACTTTTGTAACTACTTTTGTAGTGATTTATGATTTTCAGCTACGCGTGTAGCTACCTATTAACTACTTTTTTAGCGCAGTTTTTACAGATTCTGGAAGGTCTGGAACTTTGCCATCCCAAGCCTTAACAAGAGTCTGAACGTTGTGAACAATGGAACCAATATAAGTCTCGCCAGCAGAGCCAACAGGACCAAGGGAATCTCCATAAAGCGCATCGTCGCCAATAATCGCCTTTACGCCTGCAGCAGCAGCAACGGCCTTAATTGACTTGGAATTGTTGGAGTTTTCGGCAAAGATTGCTACAGCACCAGACTTTTTAACAGCTTCCGCAGCTTCCTTAATATGGTCTGCGGTCGCGTCTTGCTGACTGTTGAAGTCGGAAAGCGCTGCTCCAATAAACTTAACATTGTAGTCGCGAGAGAAGTATCCGAATGCGTCGTGCGAAGTAAATAGAACGCGATGTTCCTGCGGCACACTGTTCAAAGCTTCCGTAGCCCAAGAATCCAAATCAGTAAGCGACTTAACAAACTTTTCAACATGCTCGTCGAAGATTGATTTGCTTTCTGGAAGAGCTTTGCCAAGGAAGTTACCAATATTCTTGACTTGGATCATAGTGTTCTTTGTGCTGGTCCAAATATGTGGATCATACTGGAATTCTGGCTCCTTCTCGCCTTCTTCTGGTGGGAATGGCCACTTTTCGGCATGAACCTTTTCAACACCGCGGTCAATCTTGTAAGGAAGATTCTTTTCTTTAGCAGCTTGCGCTTTTGAATCCTTGATTTCGTCTGCCGTAAGAATGCCAGAAGTTACACCCATTGTGCCCTTAAATCCAGTAGCTTTTACAGCCTGATCTAAGAAGTGCTCAAGATCGACTCCAGAAACAAGCATTAAATCTGCTTTAGAAAGCGCCTTGGATTGCGCTGGCGTCATCTCGTGCTCGTGAGCAGATGCGTTTGGAGCAAGCAAGCATGTAAGGTTGATTGTTGACTTTGCTTTGTCTAAAGGCGCGCCAATCACAGACTTTTTGCCTTGAGAATCGGTTTTATTAAGGCTTAATCCAGATTTTGCATCTGCAGTGGACGCGATTTGAGTTACGTAATCGCAGATTTGCGTAGTTGTTGCAACTACGTTTACTTGATTTCCATTAGATTTTTGATTTGCTGTTTTAGCTGTAGACCCACATGCGCACAAGCCAACAGTTAGCAAAGCGGCGGTGGCTGCGGTGGCAAAAATTCGTGCAGTTTTCACTATTTTCCTTTCCGGAATCTATGAATTCACATTATTGAAATTCACATTATTCATTATTGCAATTTTTCTTGTTTTTCCTTAAGCACTTTAACTTGTGCTATCTTGTTTAATCTTGTAATTAGGAAAGATTATCGTTAGCAATAACGTTTTAAGCATAGAGAAAATAAAAAGCTTGGTCAATAAAATCACAAAAAAATATCGGAATTTTTTACACAAACAGCGTGTCGCGATTTTTTTGTTTGATATAATTGCGATTTTTCTTGCGATTTTTCTTGCGATTCGCCAATAAATGATGTATATAGAATGCAAATATGTATATAGAATGAAAAAATGTCACTAATATCAAGCAATAATCGAATACAAGCAACAATCGCATATATTCACTAGAATCGTAAATATGACTCCACTTCTAAACACAGTCAACATAGATGCAAAAGATGCTAGCAAATGCTTAAAAAAGCCAAACGAATCGAGCAATAAGTACTCTAGAGGCGTTCTTGGATTAATAACAGGATCAAACGCATACCCAGGAGCGGCCGTTTTAAACGCAAAATCTGCATCACGCAGCAACATTGGCATGGTTCGATACGCGGGGCCACTTAGAGCGCAAAATCTTGTTTTACAAGCTGTTCCCGAAGCTGTTGTTTCGGATTGCTTGCAAGGAAAAGTCAACGCTATAACTGTTGGATCTGGAATCCCAGATTACGAGCATTGCAATGATGATTCAACAAAATCGCAACGAGACTACATTTTAGACTTGCTTAAACCATATAGCGCACAAAATCAAGAAAACACAAACCTACCGCCTGTATGCGTAGACGCTGGAGCGCTTGATTTATTGCCTAAAAAAGTTTGTGAAAAAGTTGTTTTAACTCCTCATGCTTTAGAATTAAGCAAGCTATTAAAACGTTATAACCTTGATTTTAGTGCGGAAAATATTGCAAAAAAACCTGTAGAATTCGCTCAAAAAGCGGCAGATCTTACTGGAGCAACTGTTCTTCTTAAAGGCTCTACAACTGTTGTTGCATCTGCAAAGAATTTGAACTTGCCAATATTTACTTGCAAATATGGCCCATCTTGGCTTGCAACCGCAGGGTCTGGAGATGTTCTTGCTGGACTTTTAGGCGCGCTTCTTGCACAGAACAATTGTGAACTAAATCAAAATGCAAACTACGCATTAATAGCTGCTAGCGCGGCCGTAATCCATGGATTGGCTGCAAATTTGGCTGCAAGATCGTATGAAAAAGCGTATGAAAAAAGCGTTTACAATAATTGCGCAAATTACGAAAATTGCGAAAATATTGAGCATCCAATAGTCGCAAGCGGTATTATTGATGCATTGCCTTACACTCTTGGGTCTTTGATGAATCTTGATTAGTGAAAGAAGAAAAATGACAAGCGAAAATATCAACACAAATGAAAATGCAGAATCTGTTGAAATTCATGACGTAATGTTCGATTATTGCAAGGTTTTGCTCGAGTGGAATTGCAGGAATTGCTTGCAAAAACAGTTCCCATATTTGGTAGACACGATTTGCCCTAATGGCACTTTTGGAAAAGACGATTTGGCTGGATTTTATGAGTTTGAAGATCGCATGGACGGCGGAGAGCTACTAAAAGACCTTTTGCCAGAATACGAGAGGCGATTTGGCAAGGAGCTTAGCAACGCTTTTCAATGGTATTGCGCACACTACGATCAAGTTCTTACGCGAATGATGCCTGGAATAGTAGATTTGTTGCACGATTTACGCAAAGCTGGGTACGGCGTTTGGGGATTGACTAACTGGTCTAGAGAGACTTTCCCACTCGCACTGCGTAAATTCCCAGAACTAAACACGCTTTTGCAGGGCACGATTATTTCAGGCGTTGAGCATTTGCATAAGCCACAGCCCGAGATTTTTGAACTTGCTATGAGCAGATTTGGGTTAGAGCCGCAAACAACTGTTTTCTTCGACGATAAGCCAGCAAATATTGATGGAGCGCATAATGTTGGAATGCATGGGTTTGTTTTTACTACTACCGAACAAGCTCGCAAAGATTTGGAATCACTAGGCGTTAGATTATAGGCTTTAGATTATATGTGTTAGATTGCAGGCGTTAAGCCAAAGTCGCTAGATTATAAGCGTTAGTCGCAAGTTTGCAGGCATTAAATTATTAGACCATAAGCGTTAGTCGCAAGATTATAGGCGTTAGTTTATAAGCGTTAATCCAAAGTCGCAAGTTTGCAGGCATTAAATTATTAGACCATAAGCGTTAGTCGCAAGATTATAGGCGTTAGTTTATAGTTGTAATAGTTGTAATAGTCAAGTATAAATCCCAAAAATCGGAAGGCTCTTAATAATGACGCTGCTGCAATTAAAGTACATTGTGAAAATCGTAGAGTGCGGATCTATGAACGAAGCTTCGCATGAACTCTTTGTTTCGCAGCCAGCGTTAAGTTCTTCTGTGAAAGAATTGGAACGAGAGCTTGGCATTGAGATTTTTACAAGGTCTTCTCAAGGAATTGCCTTAACGGTTGACGGAGCTGAGTTCTTAACATACGCGCGCCAAGTCTTAGACCAGGCAGATTTGCTAGAAGAGCGCTACAACAGCACTAAGCCTAGAAAGCAGCTTTGCAGCGTTGCAACTCAGCATTACATGTTTGCTGTTGAAGCTTTTGTAGACATGATTCGCAGCATAGATTCTAACGAGTACGAGTTTTCACTAAGGGAAACGCGTACAAAAAACATTATTAATCAAGTGACTTCAATGCGCGCAGATCTTGGTTTGCTTTATCTTTCTGATTACAATAAAGACGTTATTGGAAAGATGCTTCGAGAAAAGCATCTTGAGTTCCATCCACTTTTCCGCGCTAATTTGCACGTTTTTATTTCTAGGAATAATCCGCTCGCAAATCGCAAGAAGCTTACTTTAGATGATTTACGACCATATCCATTTATTCAGTATGAGCAGGGAGAAGATGGCAGCTTCTTCTTTACAGAGGAAGCAGTTTGGCCTCAGCATCCACCTAAAAAGATTAATGTTACAGACCGCGCAACCATTTTGAACTTTATTATTGGTCTTAATGGTTTTACGATTTGCACTGGAATCGACAATGGCGACTTGAATAACGAGAAAATCGTGACCATTCCGCTGGATTGCGAAGAAACAATGCTTGTTGGGTGGATTAAGAATGAGCGCACGAATCTTTCTCCTGCAGCGCTTGCGTATCTTTCTCAACTCGAATCTGTGCTAACTAAACACGGGTATCAAGTAATAAGTAGAGCCAAGTAAACAGCTACGTGCAGAGATACATGCAGAGATACGCAATAGAGCTACGCTATAAAACTACGCACGCCAACCACGCAACCAAAAAGCCTACAATGAATACGCTTAGGCATGTCGTCTAGCAAACGCACCAGCAACAGCAAACATTGAGAACAGTCCAAAAGACAAGAACTTGAACATAACAGCCGACTGGCCGCCAGTATGCGGCAAAGGCACCGGCTGAACAAAAGTCTCCAAATAATACAGTGTATTGAAGAAGACTAAAGGAGACTTTGGATTACTAACAGGCACAGCATCATCGCTATCGCCAAGTTTTGTCCAGGTGCAAGTATCTTTTGTACCATCGGTTTTTGGCTTCTTAAACCAGATTTTATAAGTATTGCCTTTCCCAGTGTCATCTGTTTGAGAACCATTTATAGCACTTCCCAACTTTGACGCAAAACTACTTTTTACTACTTTGTACGCATAATCTTGCAAAGGTTCGTTTTCAACCTTCGTTATAGTAGTCGAATCATACAACGCAGGAACATCGTAAGTATAAGTAGTTCCACTAGAATCACCACACGTACACGAATTCATCTCGCCAGACTCAATAAGCTTAGCGTTAACAACCTTGTAGTATGCAATCTTTTTAAGATTATTATTTTTTGAAATCGTACTTAAAATCACATCATTATTAGTTACGACTATATTATTGCTTTTAGATGGATTATCATCAGTTTTGGAGAATATTGCACCCTTAGCAAAATGACTTTCGATAGGATTATCCCCAGGATGATCATCAAAATCTTTAGACTCCCATCCATTCGCAATCAATGTGCCTTTAAAACCATCAAACATACCATCAACAGAAAAGTAATGCTTGCTCTTATCATCAGGGTTAGCATTAGCCAAAGGTGTCTTCGATTTTGTAAAAGTCTTATTGCTGAAATCTAATACGAAATTGTCGCCGCTTTCTGCTCCTGCATTGGAAAACATTGAACTAAGATCCGTAACTTTTGAAATATCCCACTTGCTTAAATCCGCAGCGCCGGTAAGTTTTTTGCAATCCGCAAACATTCTAGACATGTCCTTAACATTGCTAACCTTCCACTTTTCTAGACCTTTAAGATTACCCAAGTGAGTACAACCACTGAACATGCTAGACATGTTCGTTACATTGCTCACATTGCTAGCCGCGCTATCCTTGCTTGCCTCCCTAGCCCAGCCGCTCAAAGGCTCAATACTCTCCAACGCTCCACAACTATTGAACATGCTAGACATGTCCTTAACATTGCTAACATTCCAGCAACTCAATGCACTTATATCAGTCAGATTATCAAAATCAGAACCGCTAGCCTCATGGCTGAACATGCTAGACATATTCGTTACATTGCCAACATTCCAATTTTCTAGACCTTTAAGATTACTCAAGTTATTACAACTACTGAACATGCTAGACATATCCGTAACATTGCCAACATTCCAACCGCTCAAAGAATCAAGACTGGTTAAGCCATTACAACTGCTGAACATGCTGCTCATGTTCTTAACACTGCCAACATCCCAATTTGCCAGACCGCTAAGATTACCTAAGCCATTACAACTGCTGAACATGCTGCTCATGTCCGTGACACTGCCAACATTCCAACCGCTCAAAGAATCAAGACTGGTTAAGTTATTACAACTGCTGAACATGCTGCTCATGTTCTTAACACTGCCAACATCCCAACCACTCAAAGATTCAAGACCAGTAAGACTGCCGCAATTGTTAAACATGTCATGCATATCCGTAACACTGCCAACATTCCACTTTTCCAAAGGATCAAGTTTAGTAAGAAAACTGCAATCATAGAACATTCTAGACGTGCTAGTTAATGCGCTTGTACTGCTCTTACCGCTTGTATTCCAATTAGATAATCCACTGATACTATTGAGGCTAGAGCATTCTGCAAACATGTCATCCATTTTTTTAACGTTACTAACATTCCACTCTCCTAAGCCTTCAGTACTTTCAATGCTGCCGCACAGCGCAAACATTGCCCTCATGTCTTTAACCTTGCTCACATCCCAACCACTCAAAAATTCAAGCGAACTCATACTATTGCAGTATTCGAACATACCGATCATTGCCACAACGTTTTTAGTCTTCCAATTTTTCAAACCAGTAAAATCTGTTATGCTAGTGCAACCCTCAAACATTCTGTTCATGTTCATAACATTGCCAACCTTCTCTGCCCAACCACTCAAAGGTTCTAACGAACCAATAATCATCTCACCTGCATACCCGTCTACTGGATTCAAAGCATCATGTTGATTTTTGTTCTTAATAACAGACGCGAACATTCCAGACATATTTCTAACATTACCAACATTCCAGCCACTCAAAGCCGCAAGCGATTTCAAGCTCGTGCACCCCTCGAACATGTTGCTCATGTCCGTAACATTGCCAACCTTCTTTGCCCAACTAGTCAATGCACTTATATCAAACCCATTCTTATCATCATCATACTGAACCTCAGACACAAAATCAGGATCAGAAGCGCATTCCCCGAACATTCCACTCATGTTCGTAACACTGCCAACATTCCAGCCATTCAAATCATCAAGACTAGTTAATTTCGTGCACCCCTTGAACATGTTGCTCATGTCCGTAACATTGCTAACATCCCAATTTTTCAAAATATCAGGAGAAAGCAAGCCAGTGCACCCCTCGAACATGTTGCTCATATTCTTAACATTGCTAACATCCCAATTATTATCCGAATTAAGATTGTCTAAAAATGTGCACCCCTCGAACATGCTTTGCATATTCTTAACATTGCTCACATTCCAACCTGCAAAATTATCGAACACACTATACTGAACTGAGGAATCCTTAAACAGATAAGACATATCTGTAACATGACTTACATCAAAGTTTTCACCATTTTCAAAAAAAGAAACACTTTTACCTGAAAAAAGACCTTCCTTACTCTTTGACAAACTCCCGTACCCATACACTGTGCCACCTTCAAATGAGATCGTGGCACCATCATGGAGCTTCTTAATTTTTTCACGAATAGCACTAAATGCTTGACTCCGTTCGGCACTGATAGCACAGTCCCCTTCCCCTGATGGAGACTTAATCGTGACTTGAGTATCATTAATCACAGCTACGCAAGCAGGAAGCCTTCTAACTTCATCTAGGCTTAAAACCGCGCTACGATCTTTGCCTACAACTTTTTTAAGTTTATTAGCATCTTCCTTTTTAGCTTTAGCCTTTTTCTTAGCCTTAGCCTTTTCCCTAGCCTCAGCTTCAACCTTGTTCTTAGCCTTGTTCTTATCTACATTC
Organism: Gardnerella sialicivorans subsp. sialicivorans; assembly: GCF_056746795.1. Lineage (NCBI taxonomy): Bacteria > Bacillati > Actinomycetota > Actinomycetes > Bifidobacteriales > Bifidobacteriaceae > Gardnerella > Gardnerella sialicivorans. Next base: position 67,379 of record NZ_JBWPXA010000006.1, on the reverse strand, counting down.
TTGCTATTTTCTTTATTTAATTTATTCTCATGCGCAATCGCAGGAGCATTAGTTTTCTTATTTTCACCACCGACATCATTGCCTGATTTTGCATCATTCCCAGCACCTTCGCCAGCATTGCCGTTATCCGCAAACACACCCACATTAGAATCGTTATCAACTTTCCCGCTAAATTCCCTGTTGCCTTCCCCTTCTGCACCAGCCTTTTTGCCAGCACCATTGCCAGCCTTATCTTTACTCTTATCATTCTCGGTAACAGCAGCTAAAGCAGCAGCAAACAATGGATTCTTCATTGCGTTGGCAGACGCCAGCCCTGGCAGCACAGTTATACTTAAAATCATAGAAACAACGCACAATGCAACACTCGACACTACTATCACACGATGCTTCATATTTTTCTTCATATTCCTCACCCTCGTGATACGTAACAGTCGCTAACTCACGTAAGACAGCACATATCTCTTATTTTGCACACTGCCGCAGTTCTACCGTGAACACACTATTTACGCTTGCTATACCTTTTATAGTATACGCCTATAATGCTAATCAGTAAATATGTATAAGCACACTAGTGCAAATGCCTGCCATGCGGCGCAAATGCGATTTTTTGCGTTTTTCTTGCTTTTCCTTCTTGTTAGCCTTCATTCCTACTCCAATGTGCGAATTGCAGATTTTTCCGCTTTTTGTTGCTGATTTTGCCGATTAAAGCAACATTTTCGGGCGCGACGACCTGCATGAGCGCTTAAAGCAGAAGTTGGAGCAATCACAAAAGTAGCAAGCAACGTTGCAGATGCTACAAATAACGAAAGTAACGCTCGACTCGTGCACGAGCCACACGCTTTTTGAGACGCGTTTTTGGATGTATTTTGAAATGCTTTTTGAGATACACTTTGTGATGCGCTACTGGATGATTTTACGAACATGTTTTTGAATACATTTGAACGCAAAGCGGCGCAAGAAGACTTTTTAGACTCTCTTGCAACGCTAGAGTCAATGCGGCGTACAACAAAATCTTTAATCGCGCGCTAAACTTTTAATAAAACCTTTTGAATATTCCTTAATATTCCTTTAACTTCTCTATAACGCTCCCTGACTTGCACAATAAATAAAGGCTAAAGGTAATTGTCTTTACTGCAAGCACAGCAATGTAATGCAAGCACAGCAATGTGAACTGTTAAACAGTACAATCAAAAACCTCATGTACTGTACAGCTGTAAGCATACCCCCTCTCCCATGGCAGAATTCAAGTCAAATACACGAATTTAATGATATTTCTAAAAATTCCTATATTTTATGAAAATAATGGTTAGATACGTTAAAAATATTTAGAACATTACGCATTTTTAGAAAATTTTACTATAGACAGTTTTGTTTACGTACACTTCGGGCGTGTCATAAACACTAAATACAGTTAATTAGAATAAGTACAACCCCAATATATACTGATTCTCATTACACTCAGCCATACGCACGCCTACTTTAACGCTAAAACAGTGCGCTAGTATAACCAATTACTGTGTCTTAAAGTTAGGGTTATAGGGGTTATAGGCAAAACATTTGCATAAAAAAAAAACGCGGTAAAAACCGCGTGTATCGTGCGCCAGACAGGATTCGAACCTGCAACCTTCTGATCCGTAGTCAGATGCTCTAATCCGTTGGGCTACTGGCGCATGTTCTCCAAAAACTCGGAACTCTAACTTTCCGTTGTTTTTGGCAACTTGACTAATATACAACCATCTTCACAAAAACACAAACCCTGGCGTGTCGCCAGGGTTTGCATCTAAAACATAAGAATCTAAAAAGTAAAAACTAATTAAGACCTATGCTCAAGAACCTCATCTACCATTCCGTATTCTTTAGCTTGAGGAGCCGTGAGAATTGTATCTACCTCAATATCTTTACGAATACGCTCAACACTTTGGCCAGTATGCTTTGCAAGAGTAGCCTCTAACCATTCGCGCAAACGCAACATTTCTTTAGCTTGAAGCTCTATCTCTGTGGCTTTGCCAAAATCTTGACCCATAGCAGGCTGATGAATAAGCACGCGAGCATTTGGCAAAATCATACGCTTACCAGCAGCACCAGCAGCAAGCAAAATCGCAGCAGCCGAAGCAGCTTGACCCAAGCACACCGTTTGCACATCTGGCTTAATGTATTGCATGGTATCGTAAATAGCCGTCATAGCCGTCATAGAGCCACCAGGAGAGTTAATGTACATCATTATATCTCTGTTTGGATCCATGCTTTCTAGAACCAAAAGCTGTGCCATAATGTCGTCTGCAGAAGTGTCGTCAACCTGAACACCCATAAAAATAATGCGATCCTCAAAAAGCTTTGTGTATGGATCTTGAGTTTTCAAGCCGTATGGCGTTTGCTCGCCAAATTGTGGCAAAACGTAACGATTTGTAAACACACCACTGGTCTGACCAAATCCACCCAAACGCTGGGCGCGTGCAACAAACTTTGCTTCTTCACTTGCCATTAAAATCACTCCTCCCCACGCATAGAAGCTGGAGTGGTAACAATCTTATCTACAAAGCCATACTCCAAAGCCTGCTGAGCGGTAAACCAATGATCATACTCATTGTCTCTGTAAATCTCTTCAACGGTATGACCAGTCTGCTGTGCAGTAAGCTCAGCAAGAGTTTTCTTCATATCCATAATAAGCTCAGCATTAATACGCACATCTGTAGCAGTGCCACCAACACCGCCAGAAGGCTGATGCATTAGCACGCGAGCGTGAGACGTAATAAAACGCTTACCAGGCGTACCAGAACTTAGCAAGAACTGACCCATAGAAGCAGCCATGCCAACAGCAATCGTAGCAACATCTGGCTCAATAAGTTGCATAGTGTCGTAAATTGCCATTCCAGCGGTAATAGAACCACCTGGCGAATTAATATAAAGCCAAATATCTTTCTTAGGATCTTGCGCGGCTAGCATAAGCATCTGAGCGCAAATAATATTGGCATTTTCATCCTTGACTTCTGAGCCAAGCCAAATTATACGATCTTTTAAGAGTTGATTAAAAATCGAATCCGTTGGATTTTGTGGCTCCCCTTCTTGCATAACGGGAGAAGCCGTAAACAGATTAGTCACCTTATCTCCTTACAAACATTTTGAATATATCTAGACTATCGTGTGCGTGTGACCGCAAGCCAAAATGCGAAGTAAAATGCTCAACACAATTAGACATGCAATTAGACACGCAATTAGACACAATCACTGCAAATAGCATAAGACAAAGTAACGCAAAGGGTGCGTTTACTAATTCCGCAACTAAAAGCCACGCCATAATCGGAGCTTTTCTAGAAGACGCAAGTAAAGAAGCAGCACCAATAATAGCTACAGAAATCGCAGAAACTTGCGAAATATCAAAAACTTGCAAAAAACCAGACGTTGAAAAAATAGCGTATAAAATCACGCCAAAGCAAGCGCCAGTTGAAATACTCGGTTGCAACACGCCTCCAGAAGCACCGTAACGCAAAACAAGCAAAGTAACAGCCATTTTCATTATTGCAAGAAGCAACAAAATAATCATAATATGCGAGTTTTCTGCCATATACGGAAAGATAGATACAGAAAACGCAAGTTGGCAAAGCGACCTACCGTTTCCCATAATATGCGGAAACCAACAAGCTGCAACACCAATAACTAAGCCAGCCACAGGCATAAAACACAGCATTTGCATGCCACGCAAAGCATGAGTTCTACACCAAATAATACCCAAGCGAAAAACGTAGCCTACTAAGCCGCACACGGCACCAACAACAACAGCTAAAACGCAAATTTGCCAAGAAATCACGCAAGAAAATTGCGAAATATTGTAGTATCTAGAATGATGCAATAACAATTCAACAACAAACGCAGCAACATAATTCATAACAAGAGCAAAAGGCAAGCAATGCAAGCGCTCCGAGCGCGCAATATTTTTAAGTACATTAACTATTACAGAACCGTTTTCGCGATTTAGAAACGCATAAAAACCAAAACCTTGAGTTTTACTAAGCAAACCTAAAGAAAGCACGGTACCAGCTAATGGCGCGTTATACACTGCAGACAAGCCAGCACCTGCAGCAGACGCAACAAGTATGCGCTGAGTTTTAACAGACACATTAAAAATACGGCTGTAACGCTGAGCAATCATTGCAGCTAATTCTCTCGGAGCTACTTCCCTGCCGATTGAAATTCCAGAACCAACAATGCCGATTTGTAGCAAAACATGTGCAATAGTAGAAAAAATTGGCATATTGCTTCCACTAACAGCTTGCGGAATAGTAACAATTCGAGGAGGACTCTCCTTCTTTCGCAAAAAATACCAAGCTAGTGCAGCAATAGTCATAGCAATTGTGCAAGATAGCACGTAGCGATACCAAGGAAGACCTAAAAATACAGTGTTTTTAGCAGATTCAATTGAGCTAAAAGCAAGGTATTGTACAGCGTAAAAAATAAGTGTAAGAACTGTTGCGCCTAAGCCAATAAGAATTCCAAGAACAACCGAAGATGCAACAAAACGAGCTACTCGAATTGCAAAACTAAGTAACTTGCAAGATTTGCAGAATTTGCCAAACTTGTCAAACTTGCAACAAGCTTCATGTTTAGTTTTAGCACTACTATCCATAATGTCTCGCAATTCTTAAGATTTTTCTGTAACCCTGTAACCCTGTAATTATCGTAATTATTTAATTAGATATAAGTAAGACCCAGCAGAGCTACGCTCTACTAGGCCTTAAATAACAGGATTATTAGAAGATTCTAATTTAGAAGATTCTAACTACTTTTCCGCAGCAAGCTCGTCGGCAACAGCTGCAGCAGCAGAAGCAGCCTTAACGCTTTCATCTTCTGGCTCTTCATCTTCCGACAAGAAAGCACTCAAATCAAGAGCTTCTCCGCCAGCAACGAACTTTACAGCACGCATACCAGCAAGCAAGCCCTTAGAGCGAGCAACTTCTTGAACAGCAGAACCAAGCTGACCATTGCGAACAATTGCGTTAATAAACTGGCTTGGATCCATTCCGTACTGTTGAGCAACAGAAACCAAGAAGTTGGTAACGTCTGCTTGAGAAACAGAAACATCGAGGCTTTCTGCCAAAGCGTCGAGAACCATTTGGTCGCGAAGCTCCTTTTCTGCAGCCTTTTCAGCCTCGTCCTTTTGCTCTTTAGTAGCCTTTTCTGGATCTGGAGTCATGCCCTTAAGATGCTCGGCAACAGCCTTATCTTTAACACCCTTTGGAACAGGAATTTCAACTTCTTCCTGAATCTTAGCAATAAAGGCATCGCGAGCAAGAGTTGCTTGGCGACCTTCATTTGCTTGCTCCAAAGACTTACGAACGTCTTCCTTAAGTTCCTTCAAAGTGTCGAACTCAGATGCTTCCTTAGCAAACTCATCGTCAAGCTTTGGCAATTCCTGAGCCTTAACGGAGTTAACCTTTACCTTAACCTGAGCCTTCTTGCCCTGGTTCTTTCCAGCCTCAAGAGTGCCTTCAAAAGTGGTTTCTTCTCCAGCGGAAAGACCTTCCAAAGCCTCATCCAAACCATCAAGCATGGTGTTGGAACCAAGCTCGTAGCTTACGCCATTTTGAGAATCGGCAACTTCGTCGTTAATCTTAGCTTCCAAATCAATGTTTGCAAAATCACCCTTCTTAGCTGGGCGATCAACGCCAACAAGAGTGCCAAAACGTGCGCGCAAAGCCTCAAGACGAGCCTCAACATCGCTGTCTTTAACTTCTGGCTTCTCTACTTCGATTTCTACACCCTTAAACTTGTTAAGCTTGAACTCTGGGCGACGCTCAACAGTTGCAACAAACTTAAGCTTAAGTTCATCCTTAGCAGATTCTGGAACTTCCTGAACATCAAATTCTGGCTGATCCATTGGGCGAATCTTCTTTTCTTCCAAAGCCTTAGAATAAAGCTCTGGAACAGCAGAATTTACAGCTTCACCGGCAACAGCACCGAAGCCAACTCGCTGATCTACAATCTTGCCTGGTACGTGTCCCTTACGGAAACCTGGCACATTGATTTGCTTTGCGATCTCTTTACGAGCCTGATCCATAAATGGCTCAAAATCCTCGAGATCTGCGGTAATGGTGAGCTTAACCTTAGTTGGCTCAAGATTCCTGACGCTGATTTTCACGCTTCATGCTCCTGAAATTACGTTTTCTAGCTTCTGCCATATGGCACAACCGTTACATAATAGCGCGAGTTACGGACTCTGCAATTAAATCGCTTTGCCACGTTCTTGCGCCCTGCTCTACAAGAAACTCCTTAACGTTAATATGCTCAATATTATCTTGCCAACAAAGATTGCGAATAATTTGCGGTTTAATAATGATTTCTGTAGGAGTATGCGTATCTTCCGCAATCTTGATTAAAGACTGCTTTACATTTTGTAAACGCTCATATCTTTTAGGATGATGATCACGCCAATACTTCATAGATCGTGGAGCTGCTTGCGACTCTTGTGCGTCGCCAGAATCCGCAGAATCGCCAGAATCCGCAGAATCTTCAGAATCGCTAGAATCGCAGTAATTGCCATATTTGCTACTTGAATCATCAAGCTTAGAAACAATAGCAACTTCCCCACTTTTAGCTCGACTAATCGCGTCTTCTATAACGATTTTCCACACATTTGGCTTGATTTTGCGCTGAATTGGAGCATAACGTTCAAACATCTTGTCTTGTTCGCTGCCCGTGTGAATCCTAACTCGTTCGTTAAGAATGCGAATCGAGCGAAACTCCCTAGAATTACTTGGTTTTCGCTTGCCTGCTTCAATAATCGCAGCATCCGAAAGCAATAGAGTTGGCGCAATATCGTATTGACGAGCAAGCTCATCTCGCTTTTGCCACAGCTCTTTTGCAATCATTAAGCCGATTTTATCGTGCATAAGAACACTTATATGAGATATCCTAAGCCAAGGATTTGGGTGAGGAGCCTTCTTTTGTGCGCCTTTACTTAATAAGTGTGCAAACTCTTGATTTGCCCATAAAAGCTTGCCTTGTTTTTTAAGCTCACTGCTCATTACTTCTTCTAATTCGATTAGTAATTCAACGTCTAAAGCCGCGTAATTTCGCCAATCTCTAGGAAGTGGGCGGTAAGACCAATCCGCTGCAGAATGTTCTTTTGCAAGAGTAAGCCCCAAATAATATTCAGTTACAGAGCTTAATCCAAAGCGCTTTCTGCCAAGTAATTTAGCTGCGATTTCTGTGTCAAATAAAGCACGCGGACGCAAACCAATATCGAAAAACCCTGGTAAATCTTGCATCGAATCGTGAATAATCCAAGGCGCATCTCCTACTGCCTTGTTAAATTCATTCCAATCAACGCCAAGTTTTTCTAGAGCTATTGGGTCTAGCAATCCAATTCCTGCACCTTTGCGTTTGAACTGAATCAGCCAATCTTCGTGACCATATCTAAAACCAGATGCACGCTCTGCGTCTGCAGCCAAAGGACCCGACCCTGCTGCTAACAAATTACAATATTCTTTATATGCTTCAAGCGTATCAATGACTTCTGGAACTCCTTCTCTAGGCTCTTTTAAAAGCTTTGGTTCCTCGTTCAAAGACGCCTCCCGATTGTACGCTTTAGCCAAATTCTTGCGTTTTTGCAAAATATTCTGTACTTTTTGCAAAATATCCGTAAAAAATATTTAAGCCGTGTTATAGATTGTGCATCTTTTAACACGGCTTCAACTTTCGCACACAACTACGACTAATCACAAATAAGTAATCAATTAAATAATCAATTAAATAATCAATCTGTTTTATTGTTTGCTATTTCGTCATTTATGCGCTTAACAAGCCTAGTTTTAAGGAATCTTGTAAGAGTAAATGCGACTGCCGAAACTAAAACTGTTGGGATAACATAGAGAGCATGTATGCCTAAATCGCTTATTGGGAAAGTGGCAAGTTCTGTAGCGATAGTTATAGCAATAGATATTATCGGCACTTCAATAAGAGGTTTCTTATCGAAAGCCGCAACGATATTTATCGGCAACAAAATTATTGGCAAAACAATTAAAATAATAATCGCTGTGCCAAAGCCAAACTGATCGTTACACCGTGCAAAAATAGCTAACGCTAATGCAAAAGCTAATGCAATCCAACAACCTATTCTGCGCTTCATTGCGTATCCTTTCTCTAAAAAGGGTATTTGTATAATTATACAAAATCCTTTAAAAAAAAACAATACTATACGCAAAGATTGCCTAAATTACAGTTACATTTTTGACGCAGTCTAAATGCAGCCTAAATGCAGTCTAGTACACAACAAAACCGTGGTCTTTGAACTGGTTTACAACTCGCTCTTTAAGCGCCCTAGAAGGTCCTTTTTGATTCTCAAGAGGGTACGGAATCCTAAGCTCATGCCACTTTGGGCGGCCTAGCTGATGGAATCCAAGCACGTCAATATGCTCAACAGCATCACCGAATGAATCGCAAATCTCGGCAACTTTTTCAACGTTTTCTTCGCTGTCTGTAAGACCTGGAACAAGCACAAAACGCACCCAAATCTTCTTACCAGCCTTCGCCAAGCGCTGACCAAAGTCAATAGTTGGCTGAAGCAAGCCGCCAGTTACTTTTTTATACGTTTCTTCAATACCAGATTTAACATCTAGCAAGCAAAGATCAATATCGTCAATCATTTCGTCTGTATAATTGCGATTCAAAAAGCCCGAAGTATCTAGGCAAGTATGCACGCCCATTTCTTTTGCAGCACGAAATACTCTAGATACAAAAGCTGGTTGCATCATGGACTCGCCGCCAGAAAATGTGATTCCGCCGCCTGTTGCCTTAAAAAGACTTTGATAACGGTCAACTTTTTTAATCATTGCATCTAAGTAAACTGGCTTGCCATCGCGCATTTTCCAAGTATCAGGATTTTGGCAATATTGACAACGAAGTGGGCAGCCACTCATAAACACTGTCATGCGAGTGCCAGGGCCATCAACAGAAGTGTTAATATCCCACGAATGCACAAACCCAATATCGCCAGTTTTAAGAGCAACTAAGCGGTCTTTTCTGTCTAATCCAATTGGAGATTCAAAACCAGAAAGACCACCCATTAAAGTTTGTCGGGCATACTCTTTTGACTCCTTTAACATGTGCTGAGTCGTAGTGCGAAAAGCTGTGTTTTCAACCATTTACATGCCCTCCTATAACCGTCTTTGGTAATCTTTAAGTCTATTTTATTTGAAAAGCCGCCAGGAGCAAAACCTGCTCACTCCCGGCGGCACTCATAAATCAATCAGAATCAGTCAGTAACTGAACCCTGGTGGAATGTACGAGAAATAACGTCGAGCTGCTGCTCCTTAGTGAGCTTTACGAAGTTCACTGCGTAGCCAGAAACACGAACCGTAAGATGTGGGTACTTTTCTGGGTGCTCAACAGCGTCTTCAAGCTGTTCCTTGCGCAAAACGTTGATGTTTGCGTGGTACAAGCCGTGGCCATTGCCAGCGTCCAAAATACCAACAAGGTTGCTAATGCGCTCGTCTTCGTCTCTACCCAAACCGTCTGGAGTAATGGTGTTAGTCAACGAGATACCATCGAGAGCATCGTCGTAGTCAATCTTGCCAACAGAGAACATGGATGGAAGCATGCCGTGCGAATCCATACCATTTTCTGGGTTTGCACCTGGAGCGTAAGGAGTGCCCTTCTTGTGGCCAGATGGGAAGGAACCAGTGTTCTTGCCGTACTCAACGTTAGAAGTAATAGTCAAGATGGACTGAGTTGGAACAGCATTACGGTACACAGGCAAACGCTTTACCTGACCCATAACAGTGCTTACAACCCACTTTGCCAAGTCATCAGCACGATCATCATCGTTACCGTAGATTGGGAACTCGCCAACCGTCTTGTAGCCAACGATTAAGTCGTCGTCACCGCCCTCAATGTACTCGTACTCGTGGCCTTCTGTATTCTTAGCATCCTTGTTGTAGATTGGGTAAACCTTTGCATACTTTAGAGCAGCCAAGGAATCTGCAGCAATAGACAAGCCAGACATACCGCATCCGAGTGTACGATAGACTTCCCTATCGTGCAAAGCCATCTCAATGGATTCGTATGCGTACTTATCGTGCATGTAGTGGATTATGTTCAAAGCCTCAATGTAGGTTTCGGAAAGCCATTCCAAAGCCTTCTCGTAATTGGCCTTAACCTTCTCGTAGTCAAGAGTTCCATCAGCTTCTGGCTTGATTGGGTCAATAACACCCTTATCAATAACCTGCATGCCAGTCATTTCATCGCGGCCACCGTTAATCGCGTAGAGCAAAGCCTTTGCGGAGTTAACGCGTGCAGCGAAGAACTGCATTTGCTTACCAACGCGCATTGGGGAAACGCAGCAAGCAATAGCAGCGTCATCGCCCCAGTGCTCACGAATATCTTTATCGGACTCGTACTGAATTGCAGAAGTGTCGATAGAGATTTGTGCGCAGAAACGCTTGTAGGCTTCTGGAAGCTTTGGATCCCAGAAAATAGTGATGTTTGGCTCTGGACCTGGCCCAAGATGCTCAAGAGTCAAAGTGTTGAGCAAACGGAACGAAGTCTTAGTAACAAAGGTACGACCATCATCGCTGAAGCCAGCATCAGACCAAGTTGCCCAGTATGGATCTCCAGAGAAGATTGCGTCGTAATCCTTAGTACGCAAGAAGCGCACAATACGAAGCTTCATAACCAAAGCATCAATGATTTCCTGAGCGTCGGTTTCGTTGATTAAGCCAGCCTTCAAATCGCGCTCAAAGTAGCAATCGAAGAATGCGGAAACACGGCCGAAGCTCATTGCAGCGCCATCCTGGCTCTTAACAGAAGCAAGATAGCCCATGTAAGTCCACTGAACAGCTTCCTTAGCGGTTTGAGCTGGGCGGCTCAAATCCAAGCCGTACTCATTACCCAAGTTAATAAGCTGCTTCAAAGCCTTGATTTGCTCATCGTGCTCTTCACGGAAGCGAATCCAATGCTCAATCTCGGTCTCAGTAAAATCGTTGCGGTATGGAATCGAATCCTTATCGCGCTTCTTGAACTCAATAAGCATATTTACGCCGTAAAGAGCCACACGACGATAATCACCGATAATACGACCACGGCCATAAGCATCTGGCAAACCAGTCAAAATCTTGTTGTGGCGAGCAATCTTAATATTCTTGGTGTAAACACCAAACACGCCATCGTTATGAGTCTTGCGATAAACGGTGAAAATCTTCTTAATTTCTGGATCTACTTCCTTGCCAGCTTCCTTAATGGCCTGCTCAACCATTCGCCAACCACCGTTTGGCATCATAGCACGCTTGCAAGGTTCGTCGGTTTGCAAACCAACGATTACGTTATCTACTTCTGGGCTTTCAATGTAGCCTGCTGGCATTGCGTCGATACCTGCTGGAATATGTGTTTCAACGTCGTATACGCGGCGCTCGCGCTCAACTGCCAAGTAGTTGTCGTCGAGGTATTTCCACATATGCTTCGTTTTTTCGGTAGCGTCTGCCAAGAACGTCTCATCACCCTCGTATGGGGTGTAATTCTTTAGGATAAAGTCACGAACGTCAATATCTTTTTCCCAATTGCCGCTTGTAAAGCCATCCCACGCTTTTGCACGAAGATCCTCTTCGCTGAGAACGGATGCATCCACTGATGCCATATTTGACTCCTTTCGTATCCACGACGCTTCTTCACGTCGCCTTCTCTACTATGTTAGAGCAACGTTCAAACAGTACACGTCGATTTTTGGCATTTTTAACGTGAGTTACCTCACATTTTACTGTTTTTTAGATTATTTTTAATAAAAAATGCTAGTTTGAATCCTCAAACTAGCACATATACAACGGGTAGAGAGCAGGCGGCTGCTGGCGATTTTTCCCAAGCTCCGCTAATCCATTCCCAGCCTTCGCCTATTCCCTAAACGCCGTTGTTACTGGTATTCGCCTATCTCTGCCAAAAGCAATCGCACTAACTTTTGGACCTAACGGATATTGCCTACGCTTCCATTCTGCGCGGTCTACAAGCCTAATAACTGTATCAACTGTGCGCTCATCAAAACCATCTGCAAGCAAATCCGCTCGTCCGTGAGCAAGCTCAATATGCGCTTCCAGCACTTTGTCTAGCAAATCGTATTCTGGCAAAGAATCAGAATCCTTTTGCCCTGGTCTTAGCTCTGCACTTGGAGGCTTAATAATCGAGTTTACAGGTATAAGAATTCCATCTTTTGGAGCCTTTTCTTTAGGATTATTGTCTTTAGGAAAATCTTCACTCCCAGCAATAGGCAACATTCCAAGACCTACGCCATTTTTAGCAGCGCGATTTCGCCATCTAGAAAGCGCCCAAACGCGAGTCTTAAACAAATCTTTAATAGGAGCATACCCTCCTACCGCATCTCCATAAATCGTAGAATAACCGCATGCAAGCTCCGACTTATTGCCAGTAGCTAAAGCCAGCAAACCTTTTGAATTAGAGTACGCCATAACAATCACGCCTCTAACTCGCGCTTGCAAATTTTCTGCAGCTACACCTTGCAAATCAAGCTGATTTTGGAATGACTTAAAAAGCGGCTCAATAGGCTGAATATCGTAGTGTGCTCCAAGCCGTTGCGCTAAATCGCAAGCATCATCTTTAGAACCAAGCGAAGAATACATGCTTGGCATTGAAATTCCCCAAACGTTTTGCCCTCCGCAAGCATCTGCCGCCATAGTTGCAACTAGCGCAGAGTCGATTCCGCCAGAAAGTCCTAAGCAAACGCCCTTAAAGCCGTTTTTACGCATGTAATCTCTGAGTCCTAAAACGCATGCGCAATAAACTTCTTCGTCTGGGTCTAATTTTTGCGCAATCGTCGAGCACTTTTGCACATCTAAATCTGTATTAAAATCAACAAAACTTAAGTCTTGATCAAACATTTTAGAACGCTCAATCAGGGATCCGTCTGCGTTTACTACAAAGCTTCCACCATCAAAAACAAGATCGTCTTGAGCACCAACTTGATTTACGTAAACAAGCGGAGCATTAACCTCTTTTGCACGCTTTTGCGCAAGCTTTAAGCGAATATCCGTTTTGCCTTCTTCGTACGGAGAACCGTTGATTGTTACTAAAACATCAATCCCCTCTTTAGAAAGACGCGCAACTGGACCGCCGTCTTGCCAAATATCTTCGCAAATCGCAAATCCTAATTTTGCGCCTTTAACGTTTAGAATTCCGCAATCATTTCCAGACGAGAAAATTCTAAATTCGTCAAAAACGCCATAATTTGGCAAAAAATGTTTGTCGTAAACAAGTGCCACTTTTCCGTTGTTAATAACAAGCAAGCGATTTCTTGGCTTACCTAATTCATCGTCTACACCAACCGTTCCAACAACAACGTATAAGTCACCTAATCCGCTATCTTTTAAGCTTTTTGCAAGACTATAAGCAGCATCATTAGCTGCTTTTCTAAAAGTCGCGCGCAAAGCAAGATCCTCGATTGGATACCCTGTTAGTGTCATCTCTGGAAACACAACAATATCGGCGTTACCACTGCTTGCGTCTTTGCAAAATCGCAATATTTCATCCGTATTTTTGCTTATATTTCCAACGCAAGTGTCAATCTGAGCTAAAGCTAAACGCAAAGAAGTCATGTTTTTATTATAAGCCATGTTGCATAAGCCGCATCGCATAAGCCGAATTGCGTAATCCATGTGCATAATCCATATTGCAATAAAAACGTTTTAGCTTTTCAAATAGAAAAATCACAAAACGCCAATCGTAAAAATAGCAAAAAACAAAAAATCAAGCTCTAAATGCAAAAAATAATTGTTGATTATCTTATTGATTTTATTAGCTTTACTAACTCGTCATAAATTATACAAATAGAAAATAGGTAGCGAAGAGGCTGCAAAATCGCATATATTGATATTCCGTTGCTAAGAAACAAAATAATCAACGAACAAAAACATTAAAGGACAAGGGGAAAAACATGAAAATCACAAAGAGGAACACAAAGATTATTGCAGCTTTTACAGCACTAACTGCGATTTTAGGATTGTCTCTAAGCGCATGCGGATCTTCTGCAAATGGAGCAACTAAAGACGATAAAGTGATTAAGGTTGCAGCTTCCCCAACTCCTCACAGCGATATTTTGAACAAAGTAGTTAAGCCGATTTTGCAAAAGCAAGGCTATAAGTTGGTTGTTAAGGAATTTACTGATTACGTTCAGCCAAATACTGCCGTAGAAGAAGGCGAAGCAGACGCAAACTACCATCAGCATTTGCCATACTTAGATAACTTTAATAAAGAAAGAGGAACACATATTATTTCTATTGCTGGAATCCACTTTGAGCCATTTGGACTTTACCCAGGAAAGACTAAAACAATTAAGGACTTAAAAGATGGCGCAACAGTTGCTGTTCCTAGCGATCCAACCAACGAAGCTCGCGCACTCCTTCTTTTGCAAGACGCAGGTCTTCTTAAGCTAAAGAATCCAAAGGATGTTAACTCAACCAAGAAGGATATTGTTTCTAATCCAAAGAATCTAAAGTTTAAGGAAATAGACGCCTCTTTGGTTCCAACAGTTGTTAAAGACGTTGATTTAGCTGCTCTAAACGGAAACTACGCTATTCAAGCTGGATTTAACCCAACTAAAGATCCTCTTACAAGCGAAAAAGTTGGAGGCGTAGCCGCTAAGACATACGAAAACATTATTGCTGTTAAGAAGGGCTCCGAAAAACTTGCTAAAATCAAGGCTCTTATTAAGGCACTAAAAACCGATGCGGTTCGTGACTTTATAAAGAAAAGCTACAACGGCGCTGTTCTTCCAGTGTTTTAACGTGATTACAGCGTTTAATCGCAAATAAAAAAAAGAGACATGTGCCTCTAAAAAAACTAGAGGCACGTGCCTCATATTTGTTTTATAATTCGTTTTACAATTCGTTCTACAATCGGTGGAAAAATGATTCAGATTGAACATCTTTATAAGACTTATTCAAGCGGCAAGACTAAGCACGAAGCGCTTAAAGACATTAATTTGACTATTGAATCGGGAGAAGTCTTTGGAATTTTAGGTTCTTCGGGAGCTGGAAAGTCTTCGCTAGTTAGATGCATAAACCTTCTAGAAAGGCCTACGAGCGGAAAAGTTGTAATAGACGGAAAAGATATTACAGACGCTAAAAATCGCGATTTATCTAATATCAGGTCGAATATTGGCATGATTTTTCAAAACTTTAGTCTTTTCCAGCAGCGAACTGTATTGCAAAATGTGACTTTTCCTTTGGAACTAAACCACACGAATAAAAACGAACGAGAAGAGCGAGCAAAATATTTGCTTGACTTAGTTGGATTAAAAGATTTAGCAAACCGCTACCCTATTCAGCTTTCTGGCGGCCAGCAGCAACGTGTTGCTATTGCGCGAGCGCTTGCTAACAATCCTTCGATTATGCTTTGTGACGAAGCTACAAGCGCATTGGATTCAACAACTACAGCGCAAATACTTGACTTACTTAGAAGAATTAACCGAGATCTTAACGTTACATTGGTTATTATTACTCACTCTCTTGCAGTTGCACGCAATATTTGCGATAGAGTTGCAATGATTGATGGCGGGAAAATCGTAGAAATCGGCGATACTTCAACGCTTTTTAAGAATCCGCAAAGCAATATTCTAAAAACACTTATTGCAAACGAAAATGTTGAAAATCATAGAGATAACAGCAAAAACATCAGCAATAGCACAAACAACAACGACAACAGCAAAAACAGTGAGGTGAAATAAGATGCCAGAAAATATTTCACAATTTATAAACGACTACGGAGAACTAATTATTGAAGGCACAAAAGACACAATTGTTATGACTTCAATATCTACGTTATTTGCATACGTAATAGGACTTCCAATAGGAGTTCTTCTTATAACAAGCGCAAAGCAAGGAATTTGCCGAAACGCATTGCTTAACACTGTTTTAGGAAGCATTGTAAACGTTGTGCGATCTGTTCCGTTTATAATTTTGCTTGTTGCTATAATCCCACTTACAAGACTTATTGTTGGAACATCCTTAGGTGTTCCAGGAGCAATTGTTCCGCTTGTTATAACCGCTGCACCTTTTGTAGCGCGAATTGTTGAGCAATCTTTGGCAGAAGTTGACGGAAGTCTTATAGAAGCTGCTCAAAGTTTTGGAGCAAGCAACACACAAATCGTATTCAAAGTATTGCTTTTTGAAAGCTTGCCTTCGCTAATTCGCGGAGCGGCATTGACTTTTATTACACTTTTTGGATTCTCTGCAATGGCTGGAACAGTTGGCGCAGGCGGACTTGGAGATATTGCGATTCGCTACGGTTACCAACGCTACCAATACGACGTTATGAGCGCAGCAGTAATTTTGTGCATTATTCTTGTGCAATTAGTGCAAAGCATTGGAGATTTAATATCCAACAAAATCAACCATCACGAGCGCTGATATTAATCAAAATAAACAATAAACAGTCTTTAATGTATGGGAGAATCGCAATATGACACTTATTAATATGCATACATCTGAAGGCGATATAAAGATTAATCTTTTTGACGATAAAGCGCCTGTTACAGTAAAAAATTTCGTTGACTTGGCAATTGGCACAAAAGAATGGATAGATCCTTTTAGCGGCAAAAAATCTAACGAACCCTTTTACAATGGCTTAACTTTCCACAGAATTATTAAAGACTTTATGATTCAAGGCGGATGCCCTCTTGGAAACGGAATGGGCGGCCCTGGCTACGAATTTGACGACGAGATTGACCCATCGCTAAAGTTCGATAAGCCATATTTGCTCGCAATGGCAAATGCTGGAAAGCAACGCGGACGCGATGGCCGCTTGCATGGCACGAATGGATCGCAATTCTTTATAACAACTGTTCCAACTCCTTGGCTCGATGGCCATCACACGATTTTTGGAGAAGTTGCAGATGATGAGTCTAAAGCTGTTGTAGATAAGCTAGAATCTGTTCCAACAGATAGGTCTGACGCTCCACTAGAGCCAGTTGGAATTATATCTATTGATGTTATTAAGTAAAACTTATAAAACTATAATATAAAACTATAAACTATAAAACTTCCAGCCAAAGCATTATTTGACTGGAAGTTTTATTGTTTAGCTACGATTTAGCTACAATCTAGTTACTGTTTAATCGCAGTTTAATCGCGTTCCATTCTTCTAAGTCGCGGTTCCGCACTATCTTTTGCACCCGTAATTCTATAAACGTCAAAAACGCCATCAATCTTACGAATTGCAGCAAGAAGAGTGTTCAAATGTTGAGGATCTGCCATTTCAAACGTAAATTGGCTTGTAGCAACGCGATCGTCTCCAGTAGCAATCGTTCCCGAAAGAATATTTACGCCATGATCCGAAAGAACTCGTGTAACATCCGAAAGCAAATGCTGACGATCCAAAGCCTCTACTTGAACTTTAACAAGGAACAAGCCTTTATCGCTAGTCCATTGCACAGGAATAACACGCTCCGATTGCGACTTTTGCAAATCAATCATATTCTGGCAATCCGTTCTATGAACAGAAACGCCCTGATTTCTTGTTATAAAGCCAACAATGTCATCTCCTGGAACAGGCATGCAACAGCGCGCAAGCTTAACCCAAACATCTCCAACGCCCTTTACAGAAACGCCAAGAACGCCGTTAGACTTGCGACTACGCTCTGCTCTTCTAAGAGGAAGAGCCTCTTCTTGCGCTTCTTCTGCTACTTCTTCGCTTCCTGCATCTTTAACAAGACGAGAAATAACATTTTGTGTAGAAACTTGACCTTCGCCAATCGCAGCGTAAACAGCTTCTACGTTAGCAGTAATATTAAGCTCTTGCGCAACGCCTATTAACGCTTGCGGAGTGAGCAAAGTAGACAAAGGCAAGTTACGTTTACGCATAGCGCGCGTAAGCTCGTCTTTGCCCTCTTCAATGGCCTCCGAACGGCGTTCCTTGCTAAACCATTGCCTAATCTTATTTCTAGCTCTAGGGCTTTTTACAAAACTAAGCCAATCACGCGACGGACCAGCCGTATCGGACTTAGACGTAAGAACTTCTACAGTATCTCCGTTGTTAAGCTTTGTATCTAGTGGAACAAGCTTTCCATTTATGCGAGCGCCCATCATTCTGTGTCCAACTTCTGTATGCACAGAATAAGCAAAGTCAACTGGTGTTGCGTCTTGCGGAAGAGCAACAATACTTCCCTTTGGAGTAAACACGTAGACTTCCGAAGCTCCAAGATCTTGCTTTAAGGATCCTAAGAATTCGTCGGAATCTGGCGTTTCGCTAGTCCAATCTGCAAGCTGCTGAATCCACTTTAAGTTATCTAATTCGCTAAGCTCTTTGTTTTCTTCTTGCTCACGCTTAACATCACCCTTATCTGGCTTGCTTAAAGCGCGACCAGCTTGGCCGTTTGCTTTGTACTTCCAGTGTGCAGCAATACCAAATTCAGCACGCCTATGCATATCCCATGTGCGAATTTGAATCTCAACAGGCTTTCCGCCAGGGCCTACAACAGTAGTGTGCAAGCTTTGATACATATTTAGCTTAGGAGTAGCAATGTAGTCCTTAAATCGGCCTGGAACAGGGCTCCAACGCGCGTGAACTGCGCCAAGAGCCGCATAACAGTCTCGAATAGAATCAACGATTATTCTAACGCCTACAAGGTCGTAGATATTTTCAAAATCGTGACCGCGAACAATCATCTTTTGGTAAATTGAGAAGTAATCTTTTGGTCGCCCCTTAACAGAAGCTTTTACTCGCTGCTGACTTAAATCTTCGTTGATTTCTTCTAGAATTTGACGTAAATATACTTCTCGCTGTCCAGCTCTTCTAGCAACTAACACTACGATTTCGTTATAAATCTTAGGGTATAAAACCTTAAAGCTTAGCTCTTCAAGCTCTGTTTTAATAGCATTCATGCCGAGTCGATTTGCAAGAGGAGCATAAACGTCTAGAGTTTCTCGAGCTTTTTTATGCGAGCTAGACTCCTTAACGTACCTCCACGTACGCGCATTATGTAATCGATCCGCAAGTTTTACTACCAACACTCGCACATCTCGGCTCATTGCAACAACCATTTTGCGAATTGTTTCTGCTTGAGCGCTTTCGCCGTACTCCATATTGGATATTTTTGTAACGCCATCTACAAGGCCAGCAACCGTGTCTCCAAAATCAGCCCTACACTCTTCTAACGTGTAGTCTGTGTCTTCAACAGTGTCGTGCAACAATCCTGCAGCAACAACAATAGGACCCATTCCAAGATCAGCTAAAATTTGAGCTACAGCAAGAGGGTGAATAATGTACGGCTCTCCCGATTTACGCCTTTGACCCGTATGCTGTTTTACGGCTCTTTTATACGCCTTATGCAAAATATCCATGTTTTCATCGGGATGATGCCACTTGCACATTTGCAATATAGGACGCAATGGGTCTCGCATATCTTCGCTAATTTCACACCCGAGCATATTAGCGCATTTAATATCTTCTTGAGATTCTCCCATTGAATGTCACCTCATTGCACGCCAGTAGAGCCAAATCCTTTAGTGGATCTATCGGAGCCTGGAAGCTGACTTGCTTCAACAAACCTAGCTTCAACATAGCGTTGAATAACAAGCTGAGCTATGCGATCTCCACGATTAAATTGCACAGTATTATTTGGATCCATATTGATTAATGGAACCTTAATCTCTCCACGATACCCAGCATCAATCGTTCCTGGAGCATTAAGAACAGTAACACCCTGTTTTACAGCTAAACCAGAACGCGGATGAACCAAAGCCACGTATCCAGCAGGCAAGGCGATTGCAACGCCAGTCGGCACTAGAGCACGCTCAAATGGACGCAATGTAACGTCTTGCGTAGTTCGCAAATCCGCTCCAGCATCTCCAGCATGGGCGTAAGAAAGATGCTCCATTGCAGCCTGGCTATCTGTTCCATCGTTCAAATATTTAATAAGAACTTCCACCTGCTCTGGGCCCGTATAGGTATCATCGTAAGCCATTAAGCTGCGCACTCCTTACAAATCGGTTGACCGTCTTGAGACATTTGAGCGAGCTGGCTTCTGTGCTTTACAAGGAAGCATTCGGAGCAAATGAACTCATCACCTTGCATTGGTATTACTGTAACAGATGCGTCTTCGTTGCTAAGATCTGCGCCTGGCAACTCGTAATCTTCTGCAATAGCGTTTTCGTCATCGTCTATATCGTTTGCAGAACTTTGAGAGCCTTTGCTCAATGCTTCCAACGACTCCTCGTCTTCGTCTTTACTACGAGGAGAATCATAATCCTGTGCCATTATGGTCCTTTCGTTTTTAAGATTACTTATTGCTTAAAACTACTTTTCTACTTTACTTATAGCAATTAGCACTATTTATAGCAATTAGTCTAAATCTACCTACGCGCATAGCATACATGAAAGCTACCCCGCATAGAATACTCGCTTTTTTATTAATAGAAAATGGCAAAGAAGGCATACTATGGACTAAAGTATGTTATAAGTATCGTTAAAAGCGAGGAAAGTGGTGCGCAATGCTTGAAAATCCGCCAAAAGAGGCGAGTTTCGATCATGTGGATAATAATGGCGATTTAATTTTTATTTTTGAAAACACGCCGTTAAAAATTCATGTTGACGACACGCTGGAGCGCGCAATCGCCGAGTCGAAAAAACTAACAAATGTTGATGGACGTAATCAAAATACAGTTAATTCGACTGGCAAATCGGACGATTCGCCAACTGCAACTACAGCAACTCTGCCTATATCTCAAATTCAAGCTTTAATACGCGCTGGATTAGAACCAGAACATGTTGCAAAGCGCTACAACGTAAGCGAATCTCAAGTTAGACGATTCTCAAGCGGAGTAGAAACCGAAAAACAATATGCTATTGAGCAATTCTTGACTGTTCCAGCACCTAAGCAAAGCAATATGCGAACTCTTTCGGATTTGATTGAACGCACTCTTGCAAAAGCGCATATTGGAATGGAAACAGTAAAGTGGCGCGCTACAAGACGCGGACTTGAGCCATGGCTTATAACAGCAGAATTCAACACTGCTACTCGCACAATAAAAGCCGAGTGGACTTGGAACATGCACGATAACTCCGTTGCTTGCGCTAATCCTTCTGCAAGATTGTTACTTGGCGAAGAAGTTATGAATAATGATTCTTCCAAAAAGTCACAATTTGGCGGAACTTATAGAGATACTGTAAGCATTAGCTTCCCATTTGCAAACGAAGATCTTCCAGGAAACTCAATTCGTTCTGCAAGAATAGAGCGCGCTGTTTCTCAATGGGAATCAAGGAATAGTGAGAACCTTGCAAATGTTGCAAACGTTGCAATGCAAGCGCAAAATGCAAAAAATGAGCAAGACCAAAATGCGCAAAACGCACAAGAACAATACAATGCGAATAATGCGAGTAAATCACTAGGCCAAAATAATGAAAATCCTTTAGATTCTTCAGATTCTTTGCAAAGCTACGAGCAAAACAATAATCTAAGTACTTTAGTTGCAAATAGCGAGAACCAAGTGGGTGCAAATGTTGTATCTAACAGTATAAATGCTGTACAAATCGCATCGAATATAGCAAATTCGGCCAATTCTGATTTGAGCAAATCTAGCAACAATTCAGATGCGATTTTTAGCAATAACTCCAGCTATAGCTCTAATAGTGAATCGCGCAACGAAGAAGAAAAACAAGCAAATCAAGAAAATAAAAAAGACAATCACATTCAAGCAGACAAAACTGTTTCGATAGAAACGCCAAAGTCTGCGCAAACGCCAAAGTCTACTAAAGCGCGCGCAAACGAACATTCTAAAGCCAAAAAGAGCAGCCGCGCAGCTGTTCCTAGCTGGGATGAGATTCTTTTTGGCGAAGGATGATTTAGCGTAAATTAAGCTATATCAACTAAGCACGGAATGTCCATTTCCATTGCGCTCATAGAGCCATGAACACTCGGCAAGTTCATGGCTTTTTCTGTTTCGATTCTAGAATCAACGATTGTTACAGATGACTTTGCTTGAACAAGAACATCTCCAATAACGTTTAGCGCAAGCGAGCTGACTTCTCCAAAAACGCCATCTTTAACAGCTTGCTCTTTAGTTCTAACACGCGCTTTATCTTGCAAAACATTAGTCCACCTTAACGCAATGTCTTCTGGACTTTCGCCATCTTCCGCGTAAAGCATAACAGACCTAGGCTCTCCCCCAACAAGCTTAACGCCTTTAGTAAGACGACTATCTTTTGCAATATCTATTTTCAAATCTGGATTTGACTCAATCATTCCATGGTCTGCAGTAATAACGATTAGAGTGCCTTTTTGACAATTTTTTCTTAAAAGATTTAATTGTGCGTCTATTTGCTCAAAAATAGAAACCCAATTCTCGGATTTCCAACCGTAATTGTGACCGATTTTGTCTATATCTCTAAGATACAAATACGTTAAACCAGGCGTTTTAGTGCTGTTTGCAGCGTTTATAATTCGCGCTCTAGCAGTTGTTCCGCTTATAAATTTAGCTCCTCTAAAAGCTGCTTGAGTTAAAGGAGAATCCTCAAATTTTGAAAGACTTACGTGGTTTGCTCTAACACCCAAGATAGAAAGCGATTCAAATATTGTAGGCTGACGTTGCAAATCTAATGGATTTGGAGCATCCCTAAATTGGATTAATTGAGATAATGCGCCAGTTTTAGGATTTTTTTGAGTGTATCCTGTCATTGCAGTAAGACCAGGGCAAGTTCCAGTGCCAAAAGTGGCCATTGCTGCAACCGTAGTGCTAGGAACGCAAGTTGTTATAGGGCGCTGATTTGCGCTGTTGTTAAGAAGAGCACGCAAATATGGAGCATGACCTTTTCTAATAGCAAGATTCCAATATCCAAGACCATCCACAAGCACAACAACAGCACTTTTTACTTTAGGAAACCCAAACAAATCTCGCAAAGAATCAGGATTTTTATGGATTTGTGTGCAAATTGGCGATCCTATAGAAGCACTAAGAGCTGGAAGAATCGAAGATAGATGAAGAGCAAATTTAGGATTATTGTATGCGTCACGAATTTTGCTACTTTCAACAAACTTCAACAAGTCATCCAATTGTGGAATCTCAATAGTCATAAGCTACATTGTAGTTAAAAAAGACTACATTAAAGTTAAATTCGAGTTAGCGCTAAAGTTAGATTCAAATCATAAGAAATAACGCAAGAAAAATCGCAAGAAAAATCACCACTAAAATGGCAATTAAAATCACAAGAAAAAATAAGCATTTAATAAACATTTGTGCATATAAATTGGTATTATAAAGGCTTGTAAGTCACTTCAAGGAGTTCAAAATCATGCCTTCACGCAGCAAGTCAACAAAACCAGCCTTCGACCCTAGAAAGGTTAAAGAAAACATTGTTGAAACGCCGCTTAACGAAGAGATGAGCAAATCTTTTCTGGAATACGCATACTCCGTGATTTACGCGCGCGCATTGCCAGATGCAAGAGACGGAATGAAGCCTGTACAGCGCAGAATCGTGTACCAAATGGGAAACATGAATCTTACGCCAGAGCACGCTTATATGAAGTCTGCTCGCGTTGTGGGCGAAGTTATGGGAAAGCTGCATCCGCATGGAGATTCCGCGATTTACGAAGCAATGGTGCGCTTGGCTCAGCCATTCTCCCTTAGACTCCCTTTGGTTGACGGTCATGGAAACTTTGGTTCCTTAGACGACGGTCCTGCAGCTTCCAGGTACACAGAAGCGCGACTAGCTCCAGCAGCGCTTGGAATGAATGCAGACATAAACGAAGATACTGTTGACTTTGCGCCAAACTACGACAATAAGCTAAAAGAGCCAACAGTTTTGCCTGCTGCTATACCAAACTTGCTTGTAAACGGAGCTTCCGGAATCGCAGTTGGAATGGCTACAAACATGGCTACTCACAATCTTGGCGAAGTTGTAGCTGCAGCGAAATACGTTATGAAGCACCCAAATGCTACTCTAGACGATTTAATGCAAATAGTTCCAGGACCAGACTGGCCAGGCGGCGGCATAATTATTGGACGCAGCGGAATCCGCGAAGCGTACGAAACTGGAAGAGGCGCTTTTACAACTAGATCAAAAACGCATATTGAAAACGTTACAGCGCGCAAAAAGGCGATTATTGTTACAGAATTGCCATTTATGGTTGGCCCTGAGCGTGTGCTCGAGCGCATATCTCAAGGTATAAAAGCGCGCAAACTAGACGGAATATCTGGAGCAATCGACTTAACAGATAGACATAACGGAACGCGAATCGTAATAGAAATAAAAACAGGATTCGACCCAAACGCTGTTCTTGCGCAACTTTTTAAACACACTCCGCTGCAAGAAAGCTTTACGATTAACAACGTTGCGCTAGTAGACGGCAGGCCGCACACAATGGGTCTTCGCGAGCTTCTAGACGTGTGGATTGCGCACAGAAGAACCGTTATTAGAAGGCGCAGCGAATTTAGACTAAACAAAGCCAAAGAGAGATTGCACCTTGTAGAAGGATTGCTTCTTGCAATGCTAGACATTGACGAAGTAATTCAAGTAATTAGGTCTTCCGAAGATGCAGAAACCGCAAAATCAAAGCTTATTAGCGTATTTGATTTAGACGAGATTCAAGCGCAATACATTCTTGACTTAAGGCTTAGAAGACTTACAAAAATGAGTCGAATCGAGCTAGAAGGCGAAAAAAACGACTTATTGCAAAAAATAGATGAACTTAACGAGATTCTAAGCTCTGCAAATCAGTTAGACAAAGTTGTTATTGCAGAGATGGATTACGCTGTAAAACAGTGGGATACTCCTCGAAGAACAATTCTTTTAGACGAGCAAGAAGACGGCAGCTTTACGCCTGTTTGCACTAAGAACACTAAAGTTGCAAACAATGATTTAGCAATGGACGCAGTTATTGCAGCGAATAAGATTACAAGCACTCAAGCAGATGTAGCAGCAGCTGCACTAGCTGCCAAAAAGTCTGGAAGCAGCGATGCGTCTGCAATAGCTTTGCAATTAAGCGACGATCCATGCGCTGTAGCTTTGAGCACATCTGGGCTTATAGCAAGAACAAGCGTTGAAACATTTAATAGATGGAAATCACATTCTTCAAATGTTTTTGACACTCCATGCTTAAGCGTGTTTGAAACAACAACGCGCGCAAACTACGCTTTAATAACATCCGCAGGGCGATTAGTAATAGCGCATGTTGCAGATTTGCCACACTTAAATCAAGGAAACGAAAGCGTTTTAGAATCGCTTTCTAATGGAGTTAACGCAAGCGAATTGCTAACTTCCACTCAAAGCACAGACCCGATTAGAGGAGAAAAAGTCGTAGCTGCTATTGCACTAAGCGAATCTGATTCTAAAACTCCTACATCTTCTAAAACTCCTCTTGCAATCGGAACAAAGAATGGCGTTGTAAAACGATGGAATTTTGAGTCGCCAACAACAATGGATTCCTGGAGCATTATTGACTTAAAAGACAACGATTCAGTAATCGGCGCAGCTCTTGCAAAAGACGAAGACAGGATTGTGTTTATAAGCAGCGACTCTTCCTTACTTACATTCGACGCAAAACAAGTGCGAGCGCAGGGGCGAAGCTCTGCTGGAATGGCAGGAATTAGGCTTAACGAAGGATGCGTTGTTTCTGCTTTTGCTGTAGTTGCTAAAAATGATGTTGAATGGAACTACGAAGAGGGTGAAAACGGACTATTTTCTGCTTCTGGAAGCGTAGTATTAACTCTTGCTGGAGACAGCGACGCGCTTGCTGGAACAGAAAACGGAGCTGCAAAGATTACGCCGCTAGAAATGTATCCTACAAAGGGCAGAGGCACGGGAGGCGTGCGATCGCAGCGATTCCTTAAAGGGCAAAACACGATTTTGGCAGCATACGTTGGGAATTATCCGCTTTACGCGACTACACAACGCGGAGCGAACGTGGAACTACCTAAGCCAGATATGCGAAGAGACGCTTCGGGAACAGAGCTTGTTTCCCCAATTGCGCATATTGGTTAGTTACGCTGTGCAGTTACGCTGTGTAGTTACGCCATTTATGCAATTGTTTCGATGGATGCTAAAGTTGCAATTTTCGTAACTAGTTTTTGCGAGCATGCTTGGAATAGCTACGAAGTGATTTTCTAGCTCCTACAAGTACGAAGCAATTTCATATGCATAAATGCCATTACAGATAGCAAAATAATCAAATACGCTGGCAGCAAAGACATAGACACGTTTTGACCAATAAACCCAAAGATTGCAGGCATTACCATAGACCCAATATATGCGCTAGCCATTTGCATGCCAACAATCGCTTGCGATTTATCAGCTCCAAAATAATGCGGTGTGGAATGAATAATGCATGGATAAATAGGTGCACAACCTAAACCAATAATCACAAATCCTGCAACCAATGCTATATGATTTGGCAATGGCAATAACAATACAATAATGCCTAAAATCATCACTAGTTGCCCAAGACGAATCATGGTTTCATCATTAAAACGCATTGTCAAAAATCCGCTTATAAATCGTCCTGCTGTAATACCAACATAAAATAAACTTGCCCAACCCGCTGCAACAACGTGGTTAACTCCCCCGTGCAAAACCATGTAACTACTAGCCCATAATCCTGCAGTTTGCTCCAACGCACAATAGCAAAAGAACATAATAAGAATATTCTTAGCTCCAGGAATGCGCAAAACTTCTGCAAAAGATAGCGTTTTAGAATATTCTTTAGATATCTGAATAGGTTTTAGTAATTTATGCGATTTACGATTATTCCACAATGGCAAACTTGCAAACAATATTACAGTTAATATAACTTGAACAATAGCAATATATTGATACCCTGCAGACCATCCAAATCCGTGAGAAAGTGCAAAACCCATAACGTAAGGCCCAGCTGAAGCTCCAATACCCCACATACAATGAAGCCAGCTCATATGACGGCTTTCGTAGTGCAAAGCAACATAATTGTTAAGAGCAGCGTCTACTCCTCCAGCACCTAGACCATACGGGATTGCTAACAAAATAAGCACAATATAATTCGGTGCAAAAGAAAAACCCAATAATGACAACGCAGTTAAAGCAACAGATATAGAAGTAACTTTTCCTACGCCAAATCGCTTAGTTATTCTGTCACTCAATAGAGCAGACACAATAGTTCCTGCAGAAATAACCATTGATATTCCGCCAGCCCAAGAAATTTGCGCGCCAATATCGTGGCTCATAGTCGGCCAAGCAGATCCTAAAAGAGCATCAGGCAAACCCAAACTGATAAATGCTAAATAGATAATTGCAAGAAGAAGGTTAATCATATTCACATATCAATTCATCAAACGAGTTATAAGTTTTTGTATTAGGATCATATTTCAGTTGCTTAGCTTCTTCAAATGTAGCAAGCGTATCAGCATTGGGAATATGATATTTCTTGCAACGGGCACAATCTGTTGTAGATAGATCAGAAATAGCATCTAAATCAGGCATACAACTCTCCTACTGCAAATATATGTTACTAGAAAAGACAAAATCAGCAACGATAAAAATGATACAATATTCAACAGCATAAGCAATACTGTAAATAACCCAATTATGAACATCTTATTTATACTAAATAAGATGTTTTTAATCTACATTTTCTTGCAGATAATCTTAAAATATTGAATCAAGTAAAACAAAATCAGGTATCGATTTTGGAACGATCGAAGTCGTCTGCATTATCAACAATAAACTGCTTGCGCGGAGGAACGTCATCGCCCATTAGCAAATCGAATACTTCACTCGCCTGCTGAGCATCTTCCATACGAATCCTTCTAAGCATACGAGTTCTAGGGTCCATAGTGGTGTCTGCAAGCTGATCCGCATCCATCTCACCCAAGCCCTTGTATCGCTGAATATCGCTGTTAAAATCAATGCCCTTAGATTGCAAATCATCAAGCTTTCCAGCTAATTCGTCGTCGGAATACGTGTAAATATACTCGCCTTTGTGCTTTCCAGCGAGCGCAATTCTATGAAGCGGCGGCACAGCAGCATAAACATGCCCGTTCTCAATAAGCGGACGCATATAGCGATAAAACAGCGTTAGCAACAAAATACGAATATGCGCGCCGTCAACATCAGCATCTGTCATCATAACAATCTTGTTATAACGCGCTTGCGAAATATCAAAACTTGCGCCCGACCCTGCTCCAACAACTTGAATAATTGCAGCACACTCTTTGTTAGAGAGCATTTGAGCAAGGCTTGCTTTTTGAACGTTCAAAATCTTACCGCGTATTGGCAAAAGCGCTTGGAAAGCGGAATTTCGAGCAGCTTTTGCAGTACCAAGTGCAGAATCGCCCTCTACGATGAAAAGTTCTGCAACATCGTCGTTTCCAGGCTGACAATCAGAAAGTTTTGGCGGCATAGAAGCAGACTCAAGCGCATTCTTTCTGCGAGTAACTTCCTTAGTTTTACGCGCTTGAATACGCGCGTGCATCTCGGAAACAATTTTCTCTAAAACTCTAGCAGACTGCTCTTTGAATCCTCGCTTGGATCCGCTAATCATCTCGCCGAATTGAGCATCCGTCATTTTTGTAACGATTGGCTTAACTTGAGCAGTTCCAAGAACATCTTTAGTTTGACCCTGGAATTGAGGCTCTGCTATGCGAACTGTTACAACAGCAACCATTCCAGCTAGAATATCGTCTCGCTCAATCTTAGTGTTTGAATCTTTAAGATTGACTTTAAGTTTTCTAGCATTGTCTTCAACAGCCTTGCGGATTTGCTTAGTCAATCCTTGCAAGAATCCGTCTACATGCATACCTCCACCAGGAGTTTCAACAACGTTCACAAAGCTAACAATCGTTGAATCGTAGCCGTTTACCCATCGCATTGCAATGTCTACAGCGCATTTACGCGTTACTTGTTGAGCATGCAAATCTCCAGCAGAATCAACAGCTTGCGTTTCTTCCAAGTAAGTGTCTTGGCCTGTAATTCGCCAAATATCGGAGATTGCTTGACCTTTTGAAAGAAAGTCAACAAAATCTTTTACTCCACCATTGTGCAAAAATTCAACAACTCTAGGATGATGATTATTTTGCAATTCTCTAGCAGACTCACTATTTGCAACAGATTGCTCGGTGGATTCTTCGATTTCGCTATCGATTTCGCTATCGATTTCGCTATCTGATTCAGCTTCCGATTCGTAATCTGATTCAGCTTCTTCTGACTCTGATTCAGTTTGATTTATCTCATTAGATTCACTATCTACGGCTGCTTGCGATTCATCCTTAAACGTCAAATCATCTGTTAAATCGCTAGCATTCGCATCAGCATTCGCATCATCGCCAGCACTACTATCAACTTCTTGAATATCGCTAAATTCGCCTTCAGGAACATGCTCGTCAATAACAGTAATTTTTAAGCCTGGAACCAAAAAGCTTGTTTGACGAACTCTGTCAATCAACTGTTCGTAACTAAAGCGAGCTGTTGAATTAAAAATCTCAGGATCCGCCCAATAACGAACTCGAGTACCAGTAGTTTTTGGCGAAACCGTACCAATAATCTCAAGCTCAGTAGGCTTGTTCTTGCGCGTGCGCTTAAAAGGAGAAGCAGGAGACGGATTTGCTGGGTCTGCATCGCTATAAACACCAGGATGCCCCTGATGGAAAGCCATATGATGCGTTTTTCCGTCTCTATCTACCTCTACGTCTAATCGCAAGCTCAACGCATTTACAACAGAAGAACCAACACCATGCAATCCGCCTGCAGCGTTGTACGAAGCGTTACCAAACTTTGCTCCAGCGTGAAGCTTAGTTAGAACAACTTCAACGCCCGTAAGCTTTGTTTTTGGCTCCACGTCTACTGGAATACCGCGACCATTATCTGCAACTTCAATAGAACCATCGTTGTGAAGAGTAACAATAATATGATTGCAAGCACCAGCTAAAGCCTCGTCAACCGCATTATCAATAATCTCCCAAAGGCAATGCATTAAGCCTTGACTGTCTGTAGTGCCAATATACATGCCTGGGCGCTTTCGTACAGCATCCAAGCCTTCTAGCACAGTCAAACTGTCGGCATCATATTGCTCTTGCTCTTTAAGAGAAGCCACTTTTACTCCTTATACAACAACAATTAAAGCTACTAGAGCGTATCTAATAACAAATCACTGATCTAAGAAGTCGCGCAAGGTTTGCGACCTAGAAGGATGACGCAACTTAGACATAGTCTTAGACTCGATTTGACGAATGCGTTCGCGAGTAACGCCATACACGCGACCAATATCGTCTAGAGTCTTAGGCTGGCCATCTTCCAAGCCGTAGCGCATTTTAATAACACCAGCTTCTCTAGGAGCTAGAGTTTCCAAAACTTGCCTAAACTGCTCTTGAAGAAGCGAGAATGCTACTGCATCCGAAGGTGCGATTGCATCGGTATCTTCAATCAAATCACCAAACTCGGAATCACCGTCTTCACCCAAAGGAGTGTGCAAAGAAATAGGCTCACGGCCATACTTTTGCACTTCTTGCACCTTTTCTACAGGCATATCAAGCTCGCGTGCAAGCTCATCTGGCGTAGGCTCGCGACCCAAGTCTTGAAGCATTTGACGCTGAACTCTAGAAAGCTTATTAATAACTTCCACCATATGCACTGGAACTCGAATTGTACGAGCCTGATCTGCCATAGCACGCGTAATCGCCTGGCGAATCCACCAAGTTGCGTAGGTTGAGAACTTAAAGCCCTTCTTCCAATCGAACTTTTCTACTGCACGAATTAAACCAAGGTTACCTTCCTGAATTAAATCAAGGAAAAGCATGCCCCTGCCCGTATACCTTTTAGCAAGAGAAACAACAAGTCGCAAGTTTGCTTCTAGAAGATGATCTTTAGCTTTCTTACCGTCTGCTGCAGCCCATTTAAGCTCGCGCTTACGCTTAAACTCCATTTGGTCGATTTGCGTATCGAGCAAATGCTGAGCATATAAGCCAGCTTCGATTCGCTCCGACAAATCAACTTCCTGCTCCGCGTTAAGAAGGCTCACGCGACCAATCTGCTTTAAGTAGTCTTTAACAGGATCTGCCGTAGCGCCAGTAGCAATTACGCGACGCTTTGGGTTTCCAGAAGGCGTAAGATTATCGTCATCGTCGTCATCGCGAACAATAAAAGCGCCTTTCGCTTGAGGAACTTGCGGAGCTTCTGGCTTATTTTCTTCGCTGTCTTCGCTATCTTCGTCTTCAGAGATATCGTCTAGATCATTAATGTCATCATCATCCAAGTCGTCTACATCGTCTACATCAAGATCATCGTGAATTTCATCAAAATCTTCTAAATCCATGTGATCTTCGTCTGGATCCATTGGCGCATCAACATTAACGTCAACATCTTGAGCGTCAACGTCTTCATCAATCTTAAAGTCTTGTTGTTCTTCTTTGCTCGTCTTGGAATCGACACTTGCTTTATTTTCGCTCGCCAAACTTTTCCTCCTGTAGATTCCCCGCTAACACAAAGTAATCAGCCAAAATAGGGTATTTAATTTTGCTATACCCTAAAGGCACTCTACTATACCATAAAGGTACAGTTATGGCAAGGGCAACTTTTCATTAAGAAGTTAATCATCTTCTAAGGACGATTCATTATTACTTTCTTCTTGCGGCGTGGCGAATTTTCTACACCACGCTGGCTCTACATGATTCCTATATGCGTTATCTACTATTCTAACCATTGAGCAATCAGGATCTATATCTAACGCCATTTCAACATATTTTTCAACATCACCCAGCCTAAACCACCAACTTATATAGCACATTAAAGCGTAAACTTGCACTTTTAACTCTGGGATTCCATCTACAACACAAGCCATAGCTTTTAGTAGATTTACAACGTCTAACGCTTTGCAAATATCTGGAAGCTCGTGCTCTTCGTTAAATTTTTCTTCTAGAAAACATCTTAAATCCTTAGAGATTTCTTTTGTTCTAGGCTCAAAAGCTAGAGTAAGCAACGAATCAATATTGTAGTACTCACCTTTAGAATCCAATAAATCTACAAGCAAAGTGTCTCGAACGTTAATATTGTCAAACATTGCAATCGGAAGCATTATAAGGTCGTAGCCAACAATGTTTCCTTCTTTTTTGAAAATCATATTATGCCAGTTGCGTATTGATTGATTTGCAAAAATATCAAAAGCCGAGAATGCTTCCTGCTTACATTTAACATCTAAATCTCTGTTTATGTAATCAATATACTTTTCAAAAAATTCTGGAGCTAAAGATCTAAGATTTTCAATCCAATTATCGCTGTAATCATGATGATTGTTAACATAATCTTTAGTAATGTCTAAAACTGCTATGCACTCTTTTGGAATATTATTAAAATCCACCTTTTCTATTGTTTTTCCAGCAACACAGCTCATAGCAAAATACTCTTCGGAGTTGTTACAAATCATACTTGCAGCATAAAGATTTGTCATCTCCTTAAAAGTTGAATATTCATGATCTTTGTCTTCAAAAAATTGCGTTTCGTTGATTTCGCAACCTTTAGATTCCTTTTTTAATGTTTTCATAATTCCTCCCTTATTATGTTTGTTATTCGTTATTCGTTATTCGTTATTCGTTATTCGTTATTCGTTATTCGTTATTCGTTATTCGTTATTCGTTATTCGTTATTTGATATTCGTTATTCGTTATTTGATATTCGTTACTCGATACTTGCTGTATTTATTTCACTGTTTCTTTTAACTTTGTAAATAAGAGTTTTGCATCGCAAAAGCGATAACGCAATAAAAACTAAGCAATGTGGTTAAAGGCTATAAATCCTAGAAAATACTGGAAAAGTCATATATAAATCCTAGAAAATACTCACTTTTATAATGTCTAAGCCATGTGAATAACTCGTAGATATGAGTTTAGATTCGCAAAAGTCATGCATCGATACGCGTATAGGCGAATTAATTTATAGTCAATTTGATTCTTTAGCTTGCAAAAATCTTATTTCTAATTGCAATAAAACACTTAAAAACGTTGTGTCTCAAGCTATTTTGTCTAGCGAAGGCGGAAAACGACTTAGAGCTTTATTAGCACTGTATGCTTTTGACGCATCAAAAGAGAGCAACTCAGCTACACAAAGTGACAATTCTTACAAAAACTCAAAAAACGCAATGCTAGACATTGCTTGCGCTCTAGAAGTATTTCAAACAGCAGCACTTGTTCACGACGATATAATCGACGAATCCGCTTTAAGACGAGGAAAACCAAGCGCATATTGCGCTCTATCTAAAGCCACAAACAGCAATCATATTGGAACTGGGCTTGGATTAATGCTCGGAGATATTCTAGCGTCTCAAAGCTTCGATATAGCTAGAAAAGCGTGCGAAAATTTGCAAAATCCTAATGAGGTTTTATGCGAGTTTGCAAATATGCAAAAAAACGTTGGAATTGGCCAAATTCTAGACCTTTCAATCGAAATGATGAGCTTAGATGATCCACAAAAACTTGCCGAATCTTCTATAAACGTTTTTAGGTGGAAAACTGCAAGCTACACAACTATTGCACCTCTTGCACTAGGATTTTTGGCTGCTGGAATGCAAAAAGACTACGCAATCGACTTAGCAAATCAAATTGGAGATCCTTTAGGAATCGCATTCCAACTTGCAGACGATCTTTTAGATATTGTTTCGGATTCTGCTCACACAGGTAAGCCAATCGGAGGAGATATTCGAGAAGGAAAACGCGCTGTTCTTCTAGCAGATGCTTTAGAACTTTGCACTCCCGAAGATAAGCTCTTCCTTATAAACGCATACACTTCTAAAAGTCGAAGCGAAGACGATGTTAAAAAAATCATTGATATTTACAATCAAAGCGGCGCTATAAGTAAGTCTAAAGAACGCATTCATAATCTTTGGGTTGAATCGCAAGAAAAAATAGACACTAGTTCACTAAACAATCATAGTAAAGTCATTTTGCACAATATTTCTAGCATGTTTATTCCTAAAGAATGGCAATAAGTACAAATTGCGACTATTCTTTACTGTATTACCTGTACACTTTTAAATAGTGTGTTTTAGTACGCGTATAAGGGATTTACTATATGAGTGAAGTTCAAGCGCAACCAGGAATGTGTGTTGAAAATCGCTATCGCATAGTTAAAAAGATAGCGGAAGGTGGCATGGCTACCGTTTACCAAGCGAAAGACGAACGTCTTAATCGCCTAGTTGCGCTTAAAATCATGCATACTCAGCTTGCTCAAGGACTTCACCGAGAACAATTTATTGCAAGGTTCCGTCGAGAAGCAACTTCGGCAGCAGCAATCGCAAATCCGCATATTGTTCAAGTTTACGATACTGGCGAATTTGAAGGACTTGACTACTTAGTTATGGAATATGTTCATGGAGTAAATCTTAGATACGAAATGAACAAATACGGTACTTTTAGCGTAAAAGATACTTTGCGCGTGTTAGCTCAAACTTTAGATGGTCTTGCATCCGCACACCTTGCTGGCGTTGTACACCGAGATATTAAGCCAGAAAATATTTTGATTAACGACCGCGGAAACGTGCAAATCACCGACTTTGGACTTGCGCGTGCAATTTCTCAAGCGACTCTTTCTTCTACGGGTCTTCTTCTTGGAACTGCCGCATACCTTGCTCCAGAAATGATTGAGAAGAATCTTGCAACTCCTCAAGGAGATTTATATTCCGCAGGAATGATGGCTTGGGAGATGCTAGCTGGCAGAGTTCCTTTTAACTCGGATAATCCAGTAACGCTTGTTTTTAAGCATGTTCACGAAGACACTCCTTCTATAAAAACTGTTTGCAAAGATATCAATTCTTCTGTTGCTGATTTTCTTAGCTCGATTACTGCTCGAGAAATGGAAAAAAGACCAAGTGACGCTTCTAAAGCGCTTAATATTTTAAGAAGCGTGTGCGCTGGATTAAGCGAGCAAGAGTGGCAATATAAGTTTGAAGTAGATTTAGACGCAGAAAATCAATCTTTTGAAGGCTCGATAATAGCAAATAAGCTTGAAGATAAAAACTCTAATCTAAAATCCCAAATACCGCTTCCGCCTAGCATTAATAGCAATACTTTTAATAGCAATACTTTGGGTAATTCTGATTCGTCGAATGATACTATATCTAACACAAAAGAGCTAAATAAGACTGTAGATATGGATAAAACTACAGACATAGATAAAACAGCTGATATTGACGCAACTCAAGCATTATCTACAAAAAACTCCGATTTTAATGAAGATTCTTCAAACTATTCGTCTTCAACAAGTAGCAATCCTCTAGAAGACTTTAACGATAATAATATGCTCACTGTTACAATGCGCGCGCCGCAATTTATTAGTGAACGATTAAAAGCTAAAAGAAATAAGTCTAATAATTCAGACGTAAATGGCAAGAAAACGCGCAAAAACATTATTATTATATCTGCAAGTTGCGCAGCAATCGCAGCAGCCGCAGTAGCATTTGGCGCGTACTGGTACTATTTAGGCCCTGGAAGCTATTGGTCTTTACCAAAACCAAACACGCAAGAATGCGCATCACAAAGTGCATGCAAAATAACAAACGTTCCGTGGGCAGACTACGAGCGCACTCTTAAAATATCTAATATTCCTTATTCGGTTTCTAAAGACTTTAGCGACAACATACCCGAAGGAAACATTATTTTCACTAATCCAGATTTTAGTGGCAGCAAAATCTCTAAGCGAAATAATGGCCGCGTTAAAATTGTTGTTTCAAAAGGCGTGCGCAAGTCAACTATTCCAGAAGACATTATAGATCCAACTTCCAATGCTGGAAAAGATCCTATAAAAGCATTAAAAAATGCAGGATTTACTTCTATTACGCATAAATCAAGCGAAGACATTTATTCTTTGGAAATTCCTAAAGGATGCGTTGTTGAGATTTCGCCAACTCCTGGAATGCAAATGAATCACAATAAAAATATTACTGTGATTCTTTCTAAGGGACCAATGCCTGTTTCTATGCCAGACATTGTTAATCTTACAAAAGAAGAAGCAGATAAGGCATTTAACGAAGCAAAATTAGTTCCAAACTACAGCGAAGAGTTTAATGACAAAATCGAAAAAGGCAAGATTATTAGCGCATCTGTTCAAAAGGGAACGCAAATGCATTGGGGAGATAAACTCGATGTTGTTGTTTCTAAGGGACCGAAGACTATAACAATGCCAGATGTGCGCAATAAGAACGCTAATGATGCTAGAAGAATACTTGAATCGCTTGGACTAAAAGTGAATATTTCTGCGCCTTTGGGCGATCTTATGCACACTGTTAGATTCCAATCGCTAGCTCCTGGATCTCAAGTTAGAGTTCTGGACGAAAGCGGAAATCCAACAACAGTAACGTTAACGATTATTTAACTATTTAACTTAACGATTATCTGTTTTCGCTTGAGGCTCTTCTAACATGCGCTTTTTAACAGTTTGCGCATATTCGTCAACGTACTCTTGACCGCTCATTTGCTGGATTGCTTTTGTTACTTTATTAGTAAGATCTCGCAGAATATCGTGCGTAATTTCTTCT
Source organism: Gardnerella sialicivorans subsp. sialicivorans (assembly GCF_056746795.1). Taxonomy (NCBI): domain Bacteria; kingdom Bacillati; phylum Actinomycetota; class Actinomycetes; order Bifidobacteriales; family Bifidobacteriaceae; genus Gardnerella; species Gardnerella sialicivorans. The sequence continues at coordinate 30,913 of NZ_JBWPXA010000006.1, read as the reverse complement.
GGGCTCATCTTGCTAACTTCGATTGGCTTTCCGTAAATCGCCTTAGTATTGCCCTTCGCAGGCATAATCTGACCATGTTTTTGAAGTTCACGCGTGCCAATAATCGCAACTGGAACAATCGGACATCCTGTTTCTAGCGCTAATCTTGCAGCGCCAGAATGACCCTTATAAAGCTTTCCATCTGGGCTTCTTGTTCCTTCAATGTGAATACCAAAAAGCTGACCTTTTTCTAGGATTTCTTTAGCGTGATTCAACGCGCCAAGCGATTTTGATCCACCAGAACGATCCACTGGAAACACGCCAACAGACGTAAACCACCACTTTTTGAATCGCCCCTTTAATCCTTTGCCTTCAAAATACTCAGCTTTCCCCATAAAATGAATCATTCGAGGGCATGTAAGAGGTAAAAGCGCATCGTCAATAACAGCAAGATGATTTGCTGCGATAATCGCTCCACCTTTTTTAGGAATATTGTTGACTCCTTGAGCAGTAGGGTGAATCCTTAAGCGAGCAATGAATCCAAACCCCTTTACAAAGAACCAATACAACATGCTAATCCCCATTCTAGCAAGATTCACAAAACAGCATTCACGCTATCAAGCAGACTTGCTACAGTATAATTCATGACTTCTTCTAAGAATACCAACTCCCATAACCGTTTGTATAATAACGAAAATAGCAATGGTGACGATTCGTTTAGTCAAAACTTTAACGACGATTGGTCTCAATTCGTTAGCGAGCACAGAAAAGATTTTGACGATTTAGAAAAGTCCAAAAGCGCAAAAATCTTTAGAAAACGCATTAATCAAGCTGCAAAACCATTAAAAAACATAGCATTTAACACTAAACCTGGTCCAAGAGATAACACAACATCAAGCTGGCTCGATGTTGATAAAACAATGGACGAATACGGAGACGACTTTGTTGCTCCAAACCCCCATTTTAAGAACGTTTCCATTACCCTTATAGTTTTATGGAGCGTGTTTGTTTTGGGCGTTCTAGGCATGATTTTGAGCGTTCTAGTGCCATATTTTGCGATTTACACTGGCTCTGTTAGTGCTTTCCTATTTTTGATTGGCGGCGCAGGCCTACTTATGAGCAGAAAAAAGGACAATACTTCTAGCGAAGACTATAGCGAGTTTGGAAAAGGCGCGCGAGTTTAGAACTAGCGAGTTTAAGTGCATTCGCGCAAAAGAATGAGGCTGATGCATTAACACCAGCCTCATCTTTATAAAACGTTACTTTTATAAAACGTTACTTTATAAGACTTTGACTTTAATCCTCATTTTGACCATGGCAAAGCTTGTACTTTCTGCCAGATCCGCATGGGCATTCGTCATTCTTATTTGTTCCTGGGAACGTACGACCATCGGCCCAAGGAGTCTTCCACTCTTCTGCCTTTGGACGCTTGCTCAATGGAACTTCGCCTTCTGCATGGCTCATAGGAGCAGGGCCGACGATTCCAGAATGCTCGTCTTCTTGCTCTTGTTGCTCCTCTTGCTCAATGCTTTCGTCCATGTAAGAATCATCTTGATTTTCTGTTTCTGCAACAATCTGCTCAAGATTCATGCGGAACAGAAGCTGAATAGACTCTTCTTTAATGGCTTCAATCATTGAGTTGTACATTTGGAAGCCTTCGCGTTGGTACTCAACCAAAGGATCTCGCTGACCCATACCGCGCAAGCCAATGCCATCCTTTAAGTAGTCCATCTCGTAAAGATGTTCGCGCCACTTTCTATCAAGAACAGCCAAAACAACTCTGCGCTCAAACTGACGCAAGCTATCTGAGCCCATTCGCTCTTCAAACACTGCGTAAATAGTTGTTACACTATCTACAATTGTGTCTCTTAAAGCATCAACAGCTTTTTGACCTTTAAGAGGCTCAATTTGCAAGCGAAGCTGATCCCAATCAACAATAATTGGCATAACTGCGTTCACAGCATCTTTAAGGCCTTCCCAATCCCAATCCTTAGGCTTGTCGGAACCGTTCATTGCTCCGCGAACGTAGCTATCTGCAGTATCTTTAATGAACTTTAAGATATCTTCGTGAATATCTTCACCCTTAAGAACAGCTTGACGTTCCGAATAGATAACAGTACGCTGCTTGTTCATGACGTCGTCGTACTTCAAAACGTTCTTACGCATTTCAAAGTTACGAGCTTCAACAGTCTTTTGAGCTGTACGAACGCCATTAGAAACATACTTAGATTCGATTGGTTCGCCTTCTGGCAAGCCCTTAGCCATAACGCGAGCAACAAGCTGAGTGTTGAACAAACGCATTAAGTCGTCTTCCAAGCTTAAGTAGAATCGCGATTCGCCAGGATCACCCTGACGGCCAGAACGACCTCTAAGCTGATTATCAATACGACGAGATTCGTGGCGCTCAGTTCCTAGAACATACAAGCCGCCAAGCTTCTTAACTTCTTCGTGCTCGTCTTTAACTTGTTCTTTGACTTCTGCCAAAACGCCTGGCCAACGCTTCTCATACTCTTCTGGAGTATCGTCTGGAGAATAGCCTTCTGCTTTAAGCTTTGCATCTGCCAAGAACTCAACGTTTCCGCCAAGCATAATATCTGTACCACGACCTGCCATGTTTGTAGCAACAGTCACAGCGCCCTTACGACCTGCAACAGCAACAACAGCTGCTTCCTTAGCGTTTTGCTTAGCATTCAACACTTGATGAGGAATACGAGCAACGTCCAAAAGCGAGGAAACGATTTCGGAAGATTCAACAGATGCTGTACCAAGCAAAACAGGCTGACCCTTTGCGTGACGTTTAGCAACATCTCGAACAATCGCAGCAAGCTTTTCCTTCTTAGTGCGGAAGATTAAATCATCTTTATCCATACGAATAACTGGACGGTTAGAAGGAATTGGAAGAACACCAAGCTTGTATGTTCCCATAAACTCGGCAGCTTCCGTTTCTGCAGTACCAGTCATGCCAGCGAGCTTGTCGTACATGCGGAAGTAATTTTGCAAAGTAATAGTTGCAAAAGTCTGATTTTCTGCCTTTACTTCAACATTCTCTTTAGCTTCAATTGCTTGATGCAAGCCTTCGCTATAACGACGACCTGGAAGAACACGGCCGGTGTGCTCGTCAACAATCAAAACTTCGCCATTAGTAACAACGTAATCGCGATCAAGAAGGAATAATTCCTTAGCTTTCAAAGCATTGTTCAAATAGCCAATCAAAGCAGTATTGCTTGGCTCGTAAAGATTATCAATACCCAAATAGTCTTCAATCTTTGCAATGCCTGGATCCAAAATACCAGCAGTCTTGCGCTTTTCGTCAATCTTGTAATCAACATCGCGATCAAGCTTTAGAACAAGCTTTGCAAACTCGCGATACCAACGCGTAACATCGCCTTCGGCAGGTCCCGAGATAATAAGTGGCGTACGAGCTTCATCAATAAGAATGGAATCAACCTCATCGACGATTGCATAATGATGACCACGCTGAACAAGATCACCCTTTTCCCAAGCCATGTTGTCTCGCAAATAGTCAAAGCCAAACTCGTTGTTTGTGCCATACGTAATATCTGCGTTGTATTGCTTCCTGCGCTCTGGTGGCTGCTGGTCTGTAATAATGCATCCAACACTCATTCCAAGGAACCTGTAAATACGACCCATAAGCTCACTCTGGTAGCTAGCAAGATAGTCGTTAACAGTAACAACATGAACGCCTTTGCCTTCCAAAGCGTTTAAATAGCTAGGCAATGTTGCAACAAGTGTTTTACCTTCGCCAGTCTTCATTTCTGCAATATTGCCCCAATGCAATGCTGCACCGCCCATAAGCTGAACGTCAAAGTGACGCTGACCAAGAGTACGCTTTGAAACTTCTCGCACTGTAGCAAAGGCTTCTGGCATTAAGTCATCAAGCTTCGCACCATTGTCTAACTTTTGCTTGAATTTTGCCGTTTGTCCTTTAAGTTCCTCGTCCGAAAGCGCAGAAATTTGATCTTCAAGCGCATTCACAGCCTTCGCAACGTTCTCAAGGCGCTTCAATTGACGGCCTTCACCCATGCGCAAGGCTTTATCAACGATATCTACCACGTTTAGCTCCCTTAGGTCGTGTCTATTATTCGGCTAGCCAATATAGACGTAAACTGTGCCTATATTACGCGACGGCTACGATTTTTGCAGCTCGCGAGTCCAAAACAACGCATAAAATGCCCGCCTAGCTTATTACTAGACGGGCATTGCACTCATATGAGTTATTTTATTTACTTTATTTACCCTTATTCTTCTACTGTTTCTTTACTGTTTTGTTACTTCTTTTTAGCAACATTTTCTGGAGTATCAATCTCAAACACACCATAACTCCATCCATGCCTACGGTATACAACCGATGGACGCATGGTTTCTTTATTTACAAACAGGAAGAAATCGTGACCAATAAGTTCCATCTCGTACAATGCTTCATCAATGCTCATCGGCTCGGCAATGTGTAGCTTACGACGAATCACAATAGGAGTATCTCCAACACTCACTTCCACTGATTCGCCAGGACCCAAGTCGGAAGCAACCGCAGCATCTGCACTATTTGTTCCATCAACTTGAACAACTTCTTCAACAGCTGTTTCAACTTCTGGCTCTACAACACCCAAATCAACTGGAACCATCTGCTCGTAGCCACGACGATGATCCTTGCGGCGATCTCTAGTTCTGCGCAAGCGAAGCGTCAACTTATCTAACGCCATATCTAATGCACTGTATTGATCTGCGCTAGATGCTTCTGCGCGAATAACCGTACTTCCTGCAACTACAGTAATTTCAACTCTTTTTGCAGTATCTGCCTGCCTTGGATTGCCCTCAGTGTTAAGCACAATCTGAATGCGCTGAGCATCTGGAGCAATGGCGGTCACACGATTCATCTTGCTTTCTACAACGTCACGGAATCTTTGCTTAATTTGCGTATGACGTCCAGTGATGACGATCTCCATGCGAACCTCCTTAAGTAATCCGATATAAAATCGGTTTGTGTACACGTCAACGGCACCAGCGCCGCTGATACATCTATTATATCCGCTAAAAGCCGCCATTTTCTAGCGAGTCGCAAAATATGCGCAAAATTAAGACGTCTGCTATAATTGGGAAGGTTGAGGTTTCACGATGACCGCGGCTGCAATGTTCATTCGGCGTAGCTGAGGAACTTCCGGGCTCCGTAGAGCACAATGGCGGATAACGTCCGCCCAGGGCGACCTGAGAGATAGCGCAACAGAGAATAGACCGCCTAAACTTTTGTTTAGGTAAGGGTGAAACGGCGGTGTAAGAGACCACCGGGCTTCTGGTAACAGTTAGCCGCATGGCAAGCCTCATTGGGAGCAAGGTCAAGCAGAAGGTGTTTAAGGGCTGCTCGCCTAAGCCTTCGGGTAGACTGCTAGAGTTTGGCGGTAACGTCAAATCGAGATGGATGGTCATCCGTGTGCATTTTGCACGCGACAAAACCCGGGGTATGTGAAACCTCACCTCAACTTTTGGCTTTTACTTTGGCGTTTATTTAAGACTTTTATTTAAGACTCTTTGGCGCAAAATCAAAGTCGCCATTTATTAAATCCGCTACCCCACAAGTTTTCATTCCAGCTAAACGAGCTGATTTTAGTGCTGCATCAGAATCCTCAAAAACAGTGCAATCGCTTGGTTTTACGCCAATTCGCTTTGCTAAGTCAATATAAGTTTTAGGACTATTTTTTGCATTACTTTCTAAATCTTCTCCAAAAATCATCAAATCAAAGTAATCATACAAATCCGTACGCTTTAACGCAGCAACGCATAAAGACTTAGAAAGAGTAGTTATAAGAACAGTTTTCGCACCCGTTTTACGCAAATAATCAACGTAATTTTTAGCGCCTTTTCTAAGTGGCAAATGCTTTGCGTATGCGTCAAAAGCCATGTCTTGCCACTCTTTCATTAAATCTTCGGGAGAATCCGTAAAACCAAAGCGCTTAATAACATAATCCGCAACTTGGCGAGGTGTCATTGTTGCCGTGGAATCAGCAAAATCGGCAGGCACTTTAATGCCACGTTTAGCAAAACTCTCTTCGTCTATCTTGTCCCAAACGTCCAAAGAATCAAGCAAAGTGCCGTCAAAATCAAAAATTGATGCGTAATTTGAATTATCAACTAATGCATTTTCGCTCATATTATTAATCCCGATTATCTTTGATATTAACCCTATTATTCTGTTTTAGAAAAATCTGTTTTAGAAAAATTACTTTGAATTAGCTTAAGATTTTTCATTAGACTTTACTATTTTCAAGCAATTCTTTTGCATGATCCAAAGATGCTTGCGATTGGCTTCCCGAAAGCATTCTTGCGATTTCGCTTTGGCGACTAATCTCATCTAATTTGGTAACAGTTGTATCTGCAAAACTAGAATTATCGTCAGAATCCGCCGCGCTTTCAATCTTTTTTCTAACAACAAATTGAACGTTTGCAAAAGCTGCTACTTGAGCTAAATGCGTTACAACAATCACTTGCGCACTTTTAGCAAGCAAAGCCAAGCGCTTGCCTAACTCTACTGCTGCAACGCCTCCAACACCTGCATCAACTTCGTCGAAAATAAACGTCATTGATTGATTATTACTGCGATTTTGTTTTGCGCTAACAAGCTCCATTGCAAGCATAAGCCTACTAAGTTCGCCGCCCGAAGCACTACTGCCCATTGGCAAATAATTAGACGCAGGGAAAGGCTTAAAAAGAAACTCAACACTATCTAAGCCGTGCACGTTCAAATCAAATTTTCCGTCTTGATTTTTAGCGCGCTTAGAAACATTAATCAAAAGTTGCGCATTTGGCATAGATAAGGATTCAAGCTCTTTGCTAACTTCGTCGCTAAACTTTTTTGCAACAACTTTGCGCGTGCTATAAAGAGCTTCGGCAAGTTTTTCAGCGTCTTTATAAGTCTTCTCGCACAAATCTTTAGCGCGCGCAACAGCTTCTGGCGAATCATCCAAATCTTCAAGCTCAAATTGCGCTTTTTTGGCCCACTCTAAAACATCGTCAATTTGCGGGCCCCATCTGCGTGTTAAATCACTTAAATCGTGAATACGATTGTTAATAGCGTCTAAATCTTCCTGACTCTCATCAACATCTAATTGTTGAGCAAGTTGCATAACAATGTCGGAAATCTGTGAAGAAATATCGTCAAGTTGATTTGCAATCGCGTTATAATCTCCGTCAACTCGAATTGAGCGAATCGCCTTAGACGCATTGTCAACCAAATGTAATGCGTCAACTGAATCTATTGCGCCATAATCAATTTGACTTGCGTCTAACGAAGAGACTGCTTCGCTAATAGCTCCAACGATTTGAGCAGCGTTTTCTATGCGATCTCTTTTAGCTTTAAGATTTTCATCCTCATTTGGCTTTGGATCGATTTGGCGAATTTTTTCTAACGATTCGCGCAAATAGTCTGCGCGCTGCCTAGAAGACGATTGCTGATTTATAAGGCGGTTATATGCTTCAACAGCACTTTGCCACTTATTAAACGCGGATTCATAGTCTTGCAATTCTTTAGAATTACAAGAGATTGAATCCAAGAATTCGCGCTGTTTTGCGGCGGTTGCTATGCGAAGCTGATCGCTTTGACCATGAATTGTTATTGTGTGCGAGCAAACGCTTTCTAGCAAGGATTTTGGAACAGAATAACCAGAGATTACAGCTCTTGATCTACCAGTTTTTGGAACAGATCTAGATACGTAAACTTCTTCTTTAGAATCGTCATCTTCACATTCTTCGGCATTAATCCCCGATTCTTGCAATATTTGCGCAACATCGCTAGATTTTGACACAGAAAACACGCCTTGCGCCCACGACTCATTTGCAAAAGATGATACTTTTGCAGAATCCGCTTTGCCTCCAGATATAAGCTTTATAGCGCTTAAAAGCATGGACTTTCCAGCACCAGTTTCGCCAGTTATTGCAGTCATTCCTTTAGAAGGCGTAATAACAGCGTTAGAAATTGGGCCTAAATTACGAATCTCAAGTTCTTCAAGCACAAATACCCCCTATAGGTTTAGATTATTAGGTACGATTGAATATTCAGCACTACCATCAGCATTACGGTCAGCGCCATCTACACATGCGCTATCTTCATAATTTCTATCGGTTTCATTATGAAGATTTGCTTCATAAATCTTAGGCTTAGCGGCCACTTTTCGGCGATTTTCACGCCATCCAACAACTGGCAAATCAAACTTAGTAACTAATCTTTGCGTAAATGGAACGCCAGAAAGTCGCGCCAAAAGCAACTCATCTTTAGATTGCCTAATTTGAATCCTAGAACCTTGCGGCAAAGCTCTTTGACGCCTTCCATCGCAGCAAATCCACCCACCAGAAGCTGATTCTTGCAAAATATCAATCGTAAAAGTAGAACCTGCTCCAATAATCAATGGTCTAGAAAAAAGCGCGTGTGCAGCCAAAGGAACAAGCTGCAAAGCCTCAACATTTGGCCACATAATCGGCCCACCTGCAGAAAACGCGTACGCAGTAGAACCAGTAGGCGTAGAAACAATCACGCCGTCGCATCCAAAAGACGACATTTCAACGTTGTCAACGCGAATCGAAAGCTCCACCATTCGCCCACGATCTGCCCTATCTAAAGTAATATCGTTAAGCGCCCAATCACTTAAAGGCTCGCTCGCTCCAGGAAGCCAAACATCTACATGCGCTTCCATTCTATGCTCTAAAAAGTAGTCTTTTTGCGCAATTCTTCGCACAGCTTCATCTATCTGGAAGCTCTCAAATTCCGCCAAAAATCCAACATGCCCAAGGTTTATTCCAATAATTGGAACAGGAGTGCAATGCACTAATTCTGCAGCTTGAAGCATTGTGCCATCCCCACCTAGCACAACAACAATTTCCGTATTTTTATCTACTCCTTGAGCGATTTTTTGCGCAAAATCCGACACTGCAGCACTATGAAACACGCTAACATTAAAACCAGCATTTTTAAGCTGAGTAGTAACTTGATTTACAACAGCACTGTTGCCATCAAGACGCGCATGCGTAACCACAAGAGCATTGCGAGAAGCAGAATTACCTTCTAAACGTTCTTGCATAGCACCCCCTTTGTAGCTATTTGTAGATTAATCGTAGCTTATTTACAGATTAATCGTAGTCTAATCGCAGCTTTACAAACATTAATAGTTATTGTAATTGTTGCACTACATATTGAGCATTAATCTACATATTGCAATATTGCACATTAATCTTATTCAAATATTTATCAAATAATCTCTTGACTATTAAATTTGACTATTAAATCGCGCATAAAGAAGATACTCAACGTTCCCGTGAGTTCCCTCTATAGGCGATTCGCGAGTTGCAATAACGTTTAAACAGTTATTTTTAGCGCATTCTTTAATATTTTCTAAGGCTTTAAGTCTTAGGTTTTTATCTGTTACAATTCCGCGCTTGCCAAGATTTCCCTTACCAACTTCAAATTGTGGCTTTACAAGAAGAACAATATTCGCGTTATTTTGCGCAATACGTGCAATTACTGGAATCACAAAGCTAAGAGATATAAAAGAGACATCGGAGACTATAAGATTCGGCTTGTAGGGCAGATCTTCCGCGTAAACATTTCTAATATTTACGCCACTCATTTCAATAACGCGCGGATTGCTTGCGATTTTTGTGTGCAATTGACCATGCCCAACATCTAAAGCTATAACGCGATTCACGCCATTTTGCAACAAATAATCGCAAAAACCGCCAGTGGAAGCGCCAATATCTAATGCTTTAGTATTTGAATCAACTTTTAATCCTAAATTCTCAAATAAGCGAAATGCGCCTTCGAGTTTTAGTGCTCCTCTAGAAACGTATTTAACGCAAGAATTTTCTTCTTTTGATTCGTCAAGGCTTATTTTTTGCGATTTTTTCACTAAAAATGACGATTTTTTAACAATGCGATTATCTACTTTCACTACTCCAGACTTGATTAAGCGTTGAGATGTAGTTCTACTCTTCACTAAACTGCGATTTACAAGCGCGCAGTCTAAGCGCTGACCTAAATCATCTTCGTCTAGCATTAAAAACCTCGCTTAAAGTATAAAGTCACAAATCGCAAGCTGTAAGCCGTAAGTAGTAAGTCGTAAATTGCAAGTCGTAAGCCACAAATCACAAATCACAAATCACACAACGCATTACATCACAAAGAAAACTCTGGAAGAATATAATCTTCAAGCGATTTTCCACTATCCATTAAGCTCCAAGCAAGCGCACAAGCAGCACGCAAAGCGTTGCAATCATTAGGATTGTTTACTTCAATAGAGTTGTTGCTAGCAACCTGCGCTCTAGAAGTTCCGCATACAAACGTAGAATCGTCAACGCGCTTAGGAGCAACATGCACCTCGTTCAATCCCCTTAAATCCTTAGAAACAAAGCTTGGTCGCAAGTGCTTTGGAGCTTCAAGCAACATGCGCGGATTGGTAACGCCCGTAAGCACAAGAAGAGACTCATACCCTCCTCTGGTACCTGCTTCAATGTCTGTGTCTAATCTGTCTCCTACAGCAAGCGAGCGCTCAATACTTATTACAGGATTTCCAAATTCGTCTTTTTGCGCATATTCTTTAATATCTTCATCGTTGTGCTTTGCGTTTGCAGCAACCAACAATCGCGCTTCGTCGTACATTGCGCACTCGGGCTTTCCAGCAGACGCAATAGGCTCTACTCCAGTGGCATTTACTACAGCTTGAATCATAGAACCGCATCCAGGAGCTATACCGAATTCACGTGGAATTGTTAAATCGCGATTAGTAACAAAATACTTAGCTCCGCGCTCTACAGCAAAAGCGACTTGTGCCATCTCTTGCCAAGTCATTTGCGGATACCAGCCTTGAATAACGGCTTTTGGATTATCTTTACAAGACTTTACTGGATTAAGACCAGCGCTACGAACCTCTTGTACAAGATGATCTGCGCCTAAAACTAAAACGTTTGAACCGCTTGGAACATATCGAGCAACCATTCGAGCAGCTACAAGTGAAGACGTTATGATTTGCCACGGCTCTACTTTTAAGCCAAAACTTTCTAGTTGACTTGCTACAACTTCTTGAAAACGAGAAGAATTATTAGTTGTGTATTCAATAAACATGCCATTTTTTTGAGCATTTTCAATTGATTCGGCTGCGTATTCAACGGATTTTCCGCCTCTATACACTACTCCGTCTAAGTCAAGCAAAGCTAAGCGAAAATCCTTGCTTAACGCAGATTTGCTATTTGAAAAATTCGCTCGTTCATCAAGTTGCATAAAATATCCTCACGATTTAAGAATACCAAAGTAGAAAATGCTCGGCTTACTATACTCTAATAATACAGAAGCCGGGCTTAGAAAATATGATTTGTACTATTCCTCTTTAGGCTTAACTGCACTCATCTCTACAGTTTCAGTATTATCTGCGATTTGTGAATCTTCCAAATCTTCGACTGAATCATCTGAATCATCATCCGAATCGTCATCTGAATCATCATCAAAATCATCTTCCGAATCGTCATCTGGAGCAAATTGCGCATCATCTTCACTAATGCCAACTTCGTCCATAATCGCATCATTAAGATGTTCCAAATCGTAGTCAATCACAACATCTTCTGGATTTTCTTCGTCTTCAATATCTGCATACTGCTCTTCTAAGCGGTCAAGCAAAGCGTCAAGCTCAATCGCCTCATCGCTTCGCCCAGCCTCTTCAAGGAAGTACTGCTCCGCTTGAACAGCGCGCATTCTATACTCGCCAGGCAAGCCCTTAGACCTGCCCATTGCGTGAACAAGCTCAATCGCCTTATCTGCATGGTTTGTATCTGCCAAAACGCCTGCGTACACAAGGAACATTTCTGCTTTAACTTCGCCGCTAACACTTTTAGCTTCATCCGACATGCAAATTTCCAGCGCTTTATCGAGGTTGCCCATGCCGCGCTCGCAATCTGCAATAAATGGAAGATAATCCGTGTAGCCATTCATTCGCATAGCTGTTCTAAACTCGCGCGCAGCAAGCTTGTAATCGCCTTGACGGTACGCAATAAATCCTAGTGTTTCGCGCGAAAAATCAATGCGAGACGCCTGCTTTGCAGCCCACTTTGCGTGTTCTAAAGCAAGCTCTGGGTCTTCGTCTTGCAAAGCGTATGCAGCAAGAATATGCAAGCCAATGTTTTCGGAATGCTCCTTAGAAAGACCGCGCAAACGCTCGCGAGATTCCTTAGAAAGCATTGAATATTCTAAGCCCTTAGGCATTTTTGGCTCGCCCGGACGCCTATCTGTATACGGGTTTTGAGATGGGTAAGAAACAGTTCCATCCGAGTTTCTACGAGGTCCATTTTCAAAGCGGAAAGATGACTTTGAATCGCGCTTTCTAGAATCGTTCTTCTTAAATCCACTCTTGTGGAAGCCATCCTTGTGGAATCCGCCGCGATTATCTTCAAAGCGTCGATCATTGCGTTCTGAGCGGTCAAACTTGCGATCGCCACGCTCTGAGCGATTATCTCGATTATCGCGATTATACTTATCAAACTTCTTGTATCTTGGATTGCCCGATTCCTTTGAATCAGATTCAAAACCACGATTTGTGCGCTTATCGTAATCGCTGTGATTGTATCGATTATCGCGATTGCGCTTATCTTCGCGATTATATCTATCTTCGCGATTATCTTTTCTGTCAAATCTGCGATTATCGCGATCAAACCTGCGCTCGCTATCGCCATCAAACTTGCGATCCGAGTTCTTCTTAAAACCGCTCTTATAGAAACCATCTTTGTGGAAACCGCCGCGATGCTCACCATCTTTGTGGAATCCATCCTTATGGAATCCACCGCGATGCTCACCATCCTTGTGGAACCCACCCTTATGGAATCCTCCACGACGCTCACCGTTTCCACCATTTTTACCGCCATTTTGACGGCTAAAATGGCCACGATTACCAAACGACTTACCACTACGCGATCCGCGTTCTTCGCCCATTATTGGCATACCTTTCAAAGTCTAAAAATATAAAATTATACTAAAATCTAATGTTAAAAACAAATCAAGCGCGCTTAAAACTACGCACGCTCAACAGCGCCAATAGCCTTCTTGCCTCTACGAAGCAAAGCAAAACGACCGTGCAAGAATGAGCTATCGCTCAAAACGTCATCAACGCTTTCCACGCGATTATTGTTAACGTACAATCCGCCAGCTTCAATAGCTCTACGAGCCTCGGAAATAGTACGGAACAATCCTGCAGCAACAGCGGCCTCAACAACACGATCTGCAACATGCGCTTTAGCAAATTCCAAAGTGCCATCTTGTGCTTTAACTTTAACGCCATCTAAAGCAGCTTCAAGAGTTTGCTCGTCAATTCCAGCTAAATCACCCTTACCAAAAAGCGCTCCAGAAGCAGCAATCGCCTGATTTGTAACATCCTCGCCATGCACAAAACTTGTAACTTCCCAAGCGAGCACACGCTGAGCTTCACGACTTCCTGGATCTTCTTGAATTTGCTTTTCCAAACGCTCAATCTCGCTCTTAGGCAAGAACGTAAAAGCCTTAAGAAGCTTAACAACTTCATCGTCTGGCTGATTAAACCAGAATTGATAGAAGCGATAAGGGCTAAGCATTGTAGGATCAAGCCACATTGCGTTACCCTCAGATTTTCCAAACTTACGACCTTGATTATCCGTAATAATTGGGCTTGTAAACACGTTTACAGAAGCTCCGCGAACCTTACGAATCAAATCCATGCCAGAAGTCAAATTACCCCACTGATCAGATCCGCCAAGTTGCAAAGTAACATTGTAATTATCAAACAAGTACAAAAAGTCGTTTCCTTGCAAAACTTGGTAGCTAAACTCAGCGAAAGAAATGCCTTCGTCGGAGTTTAAGCGGCGAGCAACAATATCTTTAGAAAGCATTGTGCCAACCCTAAAGTTCTTGCCAACATCGCGCAAAAAGTCAATAGCAGACATTTTAGAAACCCAGTCGTAGTTGCTTACAAAACGAACAGGATTTTCTCCATCAAGAGGCAAAATACGGCCGATTTGCTTGCGCAAACGCTCCGCCCATCCAGCAACAATATCTTTAGAATTAAGCGTGCGCTCTCCGCTTTGGCGAGGGTCTCCAATCAAGCCAGTAGCACCACCAACCAAAGCAATAGGATGATGGCCTGCAGCTTGCAAATGACGCATGTTAATAAGCTGAACAAGATTGCCAATATGAAGCGATGCAGCAGTAGGATCGTAGCCGCAATAATAAGTTAATGGTTCTCCGTCAAGTGCTTGAGCAAGTTGATTTTCGTCAGTAGATTGAGAAATCAATCCACGCCACTTTAGCTCTTCAAACAAAGAAGCAAATCCAGCTTCTTTGTAATTCCTCACCTGAGCCATTTATATCTCCTTATTATTGCAAAAATTACCGAAAGTATCGGGCGCATTTGCGCGCTACAAGCCTTTCAATTTTGGCAGCACATGGAGACACTCTTATAAGCTGTTCCGTCGCTTACAGATTCAGCGAATTTCTTATACTCACTAATCGCAAGCTGAGCTTGATTAATTTGCTCTTTTACGCGCACAAAAGCTGTTCCACCTTTGCCGCATCTAGAAGAAACAGAGCCATAGCTAGAAAGAACAAGTCTAAGATCTGGTATTTTATTTGCATCAATAACGCCGTCTAAAATCGTTGCATAATCGTCGTTACTCAAATCGCTTAAATCGCATTTAAGACTTTCGGCACGTTTTACGCATAATCCCGATAACGTATGCGCATTGCGGAAAGGAACGCCTTGTTTTACAAGCCATTCTGCAATGTCTGTAGCAAGAGCGAAACCAGTTGCAGACTGCTCAAGCAAGCGAGGCGTATTAAATCGCATTGTTCTAACCATTCCTGCAAATGCTGGAAGCAAAACTTCTAGAGTGTCGATTTGATCAAAAACCGCTTCTTTATCTTCTTGCAAATCGCGAGCATATGCGGTTGGAAGACCTTTAAGAGTGGCCATTAATCCAGTTAAATCTCCGATTAATCGCCCTGCTTTTCCTCTAGCAAGCTCCGCAATATCTGGATTCTTCTTTTGAGGCATAATCGAAGAGCCAGTAGAATAAGCATCGTCTAAAGTTACGAACGCAAATTCTTGAGTATTCCATATAATAATCTCTTCGCTTAAGCGAGAAATATCAACGCCAATCATAGATGCAATAAACGCAAATTCCGCAACAACATCGCGGCTTGCTGTAGCATCAATCGAATTCGCGCAAACAGCGGAAAAACCAAGCTCTTTAGCAACTTCTTCGGGGTCTAAGCCAAGAGTATTGCCAGCCAATGCCCCTGCCCCGTATGGGCTTTTGTTTGCGCGCAAATCCCAGTCCGCAAGACGATTTACGTCTCGCAAAAGCGGCCAAACATGAGCCATTAGCTGGTGTGCAAGCAAAATTGGTTGAGCGTGTTGCATATGAGTGCGGCCAGGCATTACAGCGTCTTTTGCTTCTAAAGATTGAGCGACTAAAGCATTGCAAACATCTAGCACGAGTGCCGCTAATGCGCGCGCGTGTCTGCGCAAAAACATGCGTATTAAAGCTGCGATTTGGTCGTTTCTAGAGCGGCCAGCTCTAAGTTTTCCACCAAGTTCGCTTCCTGCAATCTCAAGCAAACCGCGCTCTAATGCTGTTGCTTCGTCCTCATCTTCTTCAATTGGAGCAAAAGTGCCATTATCTACGCGGTTTTGCAACTCGTCTAGCGCTTTGCAAAGATCTGCGTATTCTTGATTTGTTAATAAACCTGCACGATGCAAAGCGTGGGCGTGTGCGCGAGAGCCTGCAATATCGTCATCCGCTAATCGCCAGTCAAATTGCGTTGACTTGCTAAGCTTTGCGAGTTCTGCAGAAGGCCCCGAGCTAAAACGGCCGCCCCACAAGGCTATTGGATGATTAGTATTGGCATTTGCGCTGTCATTGGCATTTGCATCGTGCATGATTATTCTTTCGTCTTTTTAGTTGTTCTTAGTCGTTCTTAGTCGTTCTTAGTCGTTCTTTGCAACGCGCATATCTCGAGCGGCAGCAACTTTACTGGACAATCCGTAGATTTCAATAAATCCATTGGAAGCGCGCTGGTCGAAGGTATCGGAAGAATCGTAAGTAGCCAAGTTAAAGTCATACAAAGACTCATCCGACTTTCTGCCTGTTACAACAGCCTTTCCTGCGTACAAAGTCATGCGAATATCTCCAGAAACATGCTCTTGCGTCTCGTTTATAAACGCATTCAAAGAACGCACAACTGGCGAGAACCACTGGCCGTCGTACACAAATTCTGCCCACTTTTTGTCTAGAGCACGCTTAAGCCTGTGCTGTTCGCGCTCCAAGCAGCAATTTTCAAGCTCTTGATGCGCTGTAATCAAAGCTTGCGCGCCTGGAACTTCGTACAATTCGCGAGACTTAATGCCAACTAAACGATCTTCAATAATGTCGATTCTGCCAATTCCTTGAGCGCCTGCCCTTTGATTCATCTCTTCAATTGCTTGAAGCGGAGTTACACTGTGGCCGTCAATCGCAACTGGCACGCCTTTTTCAAACGTGATTGTAACTTCGTCTGGAGTTTTAGCTTCCAAAGGATTCTTTGTGTAAGAGTAGCATTCCTCGGTTGGAGCGTTCCACGGATCTTCCAAAAAGCCCGTTTCAATGGCCCTTCCCCAAACGTTTTGGTCAATGGAATATGGGCTTTTCTTGCTTTGAGTAATCGGAAGATTATGGTCGTTTGCAAAAGCGATTTCCACATCTCGAGTAAGCGACAAATCACGAATTGGGCTAATTGCCTTTAATTCTGGGTCCAAAGACTGAATCGCAACTTCAAAACGAACTTGATCGTTTCCTTTACCCGTGCAACCGTGTGCGATTGTGTCGGCGTCAAATTCGTGAGCTGCGTGAACCAAGTGACGAGTAATAAGCGGCCTAGAAAGCGCGGAAACTAAAGGATACACGTCTTCGTACATTGCGTTTGCCTTTAGCGCAAGCATGCAATAGTTATCCGCAAATTCTTCGCGAGCATCAACTACATACGATTCAACAGCACCGCAAGCTAAAGCGCGGTTTTTTATGACTTCGAGCGCTTCTCCGCCTTGACCTACGTTTAATGACACGGCTACAACGTCTTGGCCTGTTTGCTCTTTAAGGTACGGAATTGCTACAGATGTATCGAGGCCACCCGAATACGCCAATACAATACGCTTCTTATTAGTCATAGTGACCTCCCAAGGTCATATATTGAATAAATAAACAATACATAGTATATTATACAAGTCTAGATACAATCTCAACACGCGCAGAAATACGCCATTTTTGGCGATTCGCGCTTAGAAGTACTTAATCAAAAACCAAAACAAAGATAATACTTATACAGTTAACAGATATGCTTATTAGGCATAATTTTAAGGCATAATTTTAAGGCACAATTTTATAAGCATAATTTATAAACATCATCACAAATGCGTTATAAATATTTTTTATTCGGAACTGTTAACTCAACCTTAAACCCACCGTATTTGCTTCTGCTTATATCAACCGCTCCATTATGAGCGCCAATAATCTGCTGAACAATTAGCAGACCCAAACCATGCCGCTGTTCTGCAGTACTTGTATCGCAAATCATATAGTGCGGTGCATGATTAAGCTTTTCGATTTTTTCATCTGAAGCACCTATACCATTATCCTCAACGCAAATAATACAATTGTTATTATTTGCAGCAACGGATACATAAATCGTACACCCATTTTCATTGTGAGATATGCTGTTCTGAATAAGATTAGATATTGCTCGTTTTAATAAATCTTTGTCTACGCTAATATTGCAAACAGTCAATTTAGCATCTGTTTCCCATTTAATCGAAAACTCATCTTGCATACCCATATTCATAAAATCCACAACAACTTGCCTAACAACAGCAACAACATTTTCTTCTTTTTTCATAATTGGTTGCATATTATATTCAAGTTTTGAAGCCAAATTAAGGTCATTAATCAAATTCTTCATTCTTGCACTTTGCTTAATAATCATCGTCGCTTTTTTACGATCTTCTTGCGAAATATGTAGAGAATTTTCTAACTGTCCTGCATACCCCATAACCATAGATAACGGAGTACGAATATCATGTGAAACTCCAGCTATCCAATTCGCTCTTGCAGTCTCCTTTTTTCTCAATTGCTCTTTTTGTATTTGCAAAATATCGGAAGCAGAATTTATGTTAGATGAAATTTCTGAAAGTGCTCCTGTTTCTGGAATATGCACGCTTTCTCCACTAGATAAACGTTGTATCCCTTTTGTAATCGGATTAATTGATTTTAGTAGTTTTATATTAGCTATTAAATAAATTCCAAGAATAAGCAAAATGTTGATGAAGAATACGCTTAAAACAATCTGCGGAAAATTTGAGATTAAACTGTAGTTCCAACTTGGTCGCGTATGTTTCCAAAAGCTGTTATGCGGAAATCCGACTACAACAACTCCATTCTTATTTTTGCCAGTGTAAGTTGGATAACCATCAATGTAGCCAACGCTCAAATTAGCTATATCAGACAAAGTATAATCGTTTGGAATACCCGCAGGGACATTTTCTGTTTTCCACACGACTTTCAACGCATTATTATCAATCAAAATTGCCCATGCGCCAGAATTTGTTAATTTGGAAGACATATTTTTTGATAATACATAATCCCCACTTGCGGATAATTGTAATGCTTCACCTGTCTCTTTTGCTATGTTATAAGGAGACATCTCTTTATCGGGTGCGTAATTCCCTATAAGTACAACAAACGCAATAATATTCATTAATACTATGAGCACAGAGCTTAGTAGAAAAATACTTATAAAACGTTGTATTAGTTTTGGTATGCTTTTCATTCTGCTTTACTCCACAATCAGCTTGTATCCTAAGCCTTTTACTGTTACCAATGAAACAGGCTGCGATGGATTGAGTTCTATTTTTTCTCTGATACGACGTATATGCGCCATTAAAGAATTTTCATATCCAAAAGGATTATCACCCCATGCAGCTTCACATAACGCGTCAATTGTTACGATACGTCCCGCATTTCTATATAAAGCAGAAAGCAAATCGTGTTCTTTGGCTGTAAGTGGAATATGTTCGTTATTTTTTATTACTTGGGCAGAAGAAAAATCAATCTGACTATTTTTCAGTTTAACAACAGGATTTTCGCTCTTGTAGCTTCGTCTTAAAATTGCCATAATACGAAAAGTTAGCTCTTTTGGAAGAAAAGGCTTTACAATATAATCGTCTGCTCCTAAGTCAAATCCCTTAAACTTATCTTCATCCTCACCGCAAGCAGTAAGAAACAAAACAGGACAATCACTATATTGTTTTATCTTCTCCATTAACTCAAATCCATTACCGTCAGGGAGCATAACATCAAGGATTGCTAATTCTGGACGTAATTTTTGTGTTGCCCCTACAGCATCTTTCATGCTTTTTGCAGTAGTTATATTATAAAAACCGTATTCATTTAATATGGATACAACCATATCTAAAAGTTCCTGCTCGTCATCGACAAGCAGAATATGCTTGTTCAACAAATAATCATCCTGATTCATGGAGCGCCCCCTAACATATATTATGCCATGTGAATATTCATTTTTTGACCTCGCATAAAAATGTAAGGTAGATGTAAGGTGAAGAGAATGTTGTAGAAAGGTTGACGCAATATCATAAATCCTGAAAGGAGATATTGCCATGAACAATATTGTTACAACAGAACATTTAACAAAAAAATATAAATCATTTATTGCTGTTAATGATGTTTCACTTCATATTCGCAAAGGTAGCATTTATGGCTTTCTTGGACCGAATGGAGCTGGAAAATCTACAACAATGAAAATGCTCCTAGGACTTACAGCTCCAACAAAAGGTGTATTTACAATCGACGGAAAGCGGTTTCCTGCTGACCGCATACCTATTCTGAAAGAAATAGGCTCGTTTATTGAATCCCCATCTTTCTATGCAAATCTAACAGGTAGAGAAAATCTTGACATTATACGTCGCATTTTAGAACTACCTAAGAGTGCAGTTGATGACGCATTAGAATTAGTAGGTCTTTCTGAGTTTGGAGACCGTCTTGCAAAAAAATATTCGCTTGGCATGAAGCAAAGGCTTGGTCTTGCTGGAGCATTGCTTGGTAGACCACCTATTTTGATTTTAGATGAGCCAACAAATGGACTCGATCCATCTGGTATACACGAAATCCGAAATCTGATTAAGTCGCTGCCAGATCTTTACGATTGCACGATTCTTATATCTTCTCATATGCTATCCGAAATTGAGCTTATTGCAGATGATATTGGAATACTTAATCACGGACACTTGTTATTTGAAGGTAGTTTAGATGAACTACGACAGCATGCATTACAATCTGGTTTTGCTTCCGACAATTTGGAAGATATGTTCCTATCCATGATTGATGAAGACAATAAGATCAGGAAGCAGAGTGCAAGACTATGAAAACGCTTGTAATCGAACTCAAAAAATGCAAGAGGACTGGCTTTATAGCTCTTATGATTGCTATTGGCGTTATGGGAGCAGCGTACGCTTTTGTGAATTTTATTGTACGAAAAAATACATTATTAAACCTGCCTTTAGCTCCTATGGATATTCTTCTTACACAGCTTTACGGCATGATTATGGTGTTAAACATGTTCGGCATAATAGTCGCCGCATGCATTATCTACAACATGGAATTTAAGGGAAATGCAGTAAAAAAGATGCATATGCTTCCTATGAGTGTTCCAACTATGTACCTATGCAAATTTATGCTGCTGACCGTTCTGTTACTAATCGCTATTTGCATACAAAATTTAGCACTTGCAAAAATCGGTGTAACAGATTTGCCACAAGGCACGTTTAATGTAAGTACTCTTATATCTTTTGCCGCATATTCATTTATTACGTCAATGCCTGTATTGTCCTTTATGATTTTTGTATCATCACGATTTGAAAACATGTGGGTAACGCTTGGAATTGGTGTAGCAGGATTTTTAAGCGGCATGGCATTGGCTTCTTCAGACATTGTGCTTTTTATGGCATCACCTTTTATAGTTATGCTAAAACCAGCAGTTGCCATGAGCGCGCAACCTAATACTACGGTCGTAATCGTATCCATAGTTGAAACACTTCTGTTTTTATGTTCTGGATTGTGGGCGGCTAAGAACCTGCACTATGAATAAAAACACGCACTATAAGTAAAAACTTGCACTATATAACTATGAATAAGGAGATTATGAAAATGAGATTTTTTGAACTTCTTAGAATCGAATTTAAGAAAGTAAAGCGTAGTAAAATTATTCCTTTGATTTTTATTGCACCACTAATTGTGGTTGGATCTGGTGTAGCAAGTCTTCATAAATACTTCACTCCGGAATATACACACGCGTGGGCTGCTATGTTTATTCAAAGCGCATTAGTCTACTCATATTATCTGCTTCCGCTTAGTATGATTGTTATTTGCGTGATGATTGCAGGACGAGAAACAAGCAATAACGGCATATTAAAAATGTTGGCTCTGCCTGTTAGCAGATACGCGATTTCTGCTGCAAAATTTTGCGTACTGCTATTTTATTTGCTTATGGAAATGGTCGTATTTTTTGCCGTATTCGTTATAGCAGGATTGTTTGCAACCAGTAGCACAGGCGTTACAGAAACGTTACCAATTATGTATCTACTAAAATGGTGTTTAGATCTGTTTTTGACTATGATTCCAAGCGTAATAGTCATGTGGGCGATTACTGTGCTTTTTGAAAAGTCAATGTTATCCGTTGGATTAAATATACTTCTTGTAATTCCTGGCGTATTAATAGCAAATACTCCACTTTGGATAGTTTATCCATATTGTTACAGCGGATATATGGTTTCCCGCTCTCTACATGCCGTTACTTCAACTGGACTAGGGAACGGATTTAATCTTATCCCATTTTTGCCATGTGCAATTGCAATATCTGTGTTCGTATTTTTGATTGCAATAACACAATTTGGTAAAAAAGAGATGAGATAACAATGGATATTAGATAACAATGCAGATGTGACTTGCAAAATCGCGTATAAGGTTTTAGCTATACGCAAAAACGCGTAAAACGTTCAAAACGCTCAAAACGCAGTATGAAAATAAATAGAACAAAAACAAAAAGCTTTCGGTTTTGAATGCCCCTAGTAGCAAACAAAACCGAAAGCAATACACTCAACACTCAAAACCCCGCAACAAACGAGTATCTGATGCAGGCTAGCAGGCTTTATGCATCCTTATCACTTTTACAAAAGTTATTTTTGTATATTTTAGTCATAAATTCTATTGACTTCTTTATGTCTTCATCGCTAGGCTTTGTGCGCTTAACATTATTTTGGGTTGCAACTTTAACACATTCCTTATGACTGCATTTTGTAACATCCAAATTCGTAGAATTACCAGGATGATCAATATAGTTCCTAATATATGTGCTCATAGATCTATCACGTTTACAATATTTCCCGCTAGTAGTGTTAACATGATTATTATCAGTACGATTTTTAGGCTCATTTTTAATTAGCCATCCGTCAAAACTACTTATATCATCTGATACAGCCCCATTTTCCCCATTACTCGCTTCTTTCATAGCCTTCTTATGTAGAGCATTAAAAAGCTCAATATGATATTCAACACTAGGCATATCAAATGCACAATAGTTTATTTCTCCCCACGTTGGAGAGTATTCCCCAGACACGTTCAGCATCTCTTTTTTATTAAATACGCTATATCGTTCTTTGCTATTCGTATTTTCTTTACTTGCCTCTTCCTTACTAAATATATTTAATTTGTTTTTTAAGCTTGGTTTATTATCAGAATTTTGATTAACTTCATAGAACGCCTTCAACAAATATGGAGAATGCGTTGTTATAAGAATCTGAGATTTTTGTGATAATTTATTAAATGATTTCATAAGCTTATTTTGCGCATTTGGATGCAGGAATGTTTCCGGCTCATCAATGCAAAATATAACTGGCTTTTCTACACTGTCTTCAGATTTATTATTTGTCTCCGCATATAACTGAATCAGACTCAAAGCCAGCGCTCTCTGCATACCTGTTCCCTTTTGGCACACTGGCGTAGCAATTCCATTATCAGATACAAGTACAACACCATTTTTGAAGAAACTATCTATTTCCGGTAGTTCAAAATCGAATTTTACTTCGCCCTCTCCGTATTGCTCATCTAGTATTTTTGTTACTTTGCGCTCTGTATCTTCCAGTATTTTCTGTAAGCCTTTGTCTCCAAACGCTTCTTTGTGCGCATCCTTAAGCTTTCCCCATAAAGTTTTATTACCGTTTCCATCATCTTCTCTTTGAAAATCTTTTGTTAAATCATTTATTATTTTTCCTATTATCTTTGTCTTACCAAAATCTTGATATTCTTCATTCTTTAAGTCGGAATACACAAATTGCACATCAAACAACGCTGCAATGGTTTTATCAATTCCCGTAGGATTTTCGTATCTTTTAATTCCTTCTTCATTGGAGTTTGGATTGTAAACCCTTATGTTTTTAATATCAAGATTAACAGTTTTCTTACCTTGCACAATAGAAGTACTCTTGGAACTTCTTAGTATTCTTATGCTACAAGTTTCATCATCGCAATTTTCCTTATTGCACTTTTCTTTTATAAGATAGTCTTGGTATTTTTTTAG
Organism: Gardnerella sialicivorans subsp. sialicivorans; assembly: GCF_056746795.1. Taxonomy (NCBI): domain Bacteria; kingdom Bacillati; phylum Actinomycetota; class Actinomycetes; order Bifidobacteriales; family Bifidobacteriaceae; genus Gardnerella; species Gardnerella sialicivorans. The sequence continues at coordinate 7,245 of NZ_JBWPXA010000006.1, read as the reverse complement.
ACCAGAGTTATCGCTATTAACTAATTTTTCAATATCTGTACCTGTAAATTCAATTTCAACACTTACATCTTCTGACTCTTTACCCTTTGTTATATATTCTTCTTTACTCTTTCCCGATTGTATAAATTCAATTGCTCTAAAAATTGTTGTTTTACCGCAATTATTATTTCCAACAAAAAAATTAATTCCGTCCGATAATTTTAATTCATGCCTTCCAGCAAAACTCTTAAAATTATTTAATATTATTTTTGAGATATACATATCAAACTCCTTACATAAGTTATATGCAGAATACTTATTTTCTTTCTAAAGAATAAATATGTTCATGATTAAAAAACAGCATATTTGCATAGATTATAGCTCTTATGAGCGTTATATAACTTTTACGATTATTAGCAACAATCGTTTTGCTTTTTATTAGTACCTTTACAACACGACTATGTGCTATAAATTTCTAACTGTTACAGTTAAAACACGACTGAAACAGTTTGGTATAGTAAAGGGATGAATGGATTAACCATTCACCCCTTTACTATTTTGTAAACACTAGAACTGTCATTACGTAATGCCTAACAAATTACAAAAACATAACCATTAAGCTTAAAGACAATTCCAAATCAGTGCTTAGTGACGAGCCTTGCGAACAGCAGCACCCATGCCAGCAAGCATGGTGGCAGCCAAAGCAGTCAAAGTTACGCCAACACCAGTACCAGTGTGGGTGTTACCGCGCTTGTCCTTGCCATTCTTGTTCTCAACCTCAGTCTTAGCACCAGCAGCAGCAGCGCCAGCCTTACCAGCAGCAGCATTTGCACCAGCGGCAGCACCGTTAGCACCTGGCTTAGCAGGAACAGGGGTCACAACGCCTGGAACACCTGGAAGAGTAGTTGGAACCAATGGGTCAGTAATCTGTGGAAGATCAGCTGGAAGCTTCACACCGTCTTTAACAGCATCATTGTAAGCAGCCTTGTAGGCTTCCGAAGCAGCATTGTAAGCAACAGCAGCCTGCTCAGCCTCACGCTTAGCCTTACCAAACTCAAGATTAGCCTTATCGAAAGCCGTCTGAGCAGCAGCCTGCTCAGCATCAGCACGATTCTGAGCATCAACCAAATCGTTGTAAGCAGTTGGATCCTTAAGATTCAAACCATTAGCCTCAGCATCAGAAACAGCCTTCTGAGCAGCCTTGAAGTTAGCCTTAGCCATCTTCAAAGCAGCATCAGCCTTCTCCAAAGCCTCAAACTTCTCATTGTAAGTCTTAAGCTTAGCAGCATGATCAGCCTCAGCAGCATCCTTCTTGGTCTTAGCCTCAGAAACAACAGCAACGTGATGAGCCTTGGAATGAGCAGCCTCATAAGCAGCCTTATCACGAGCTTCCTTTTCAGCCTTCTCCTGTGCTACCTTTTCCTTAAGCTCATAGTAAGCACGGTTGTACAAATTGTCCAACTTGGTCTGCTCAGTAGTGAGAGCAGTTTTTGCTGCCTTCAAAGCGTCAGCTTGCTCTTTACCCTTATTTGGAGTGCTTTCATTATAATCTTTTCCAAATGTAAGCTTTGCTGCATCAACAGCCTTCTGCGCCTCATCAACAGCAGTTTGCTTCTCTGCAACAACCTTCTTTTGATTCTCAATAGCAGTATCTTTCGCTGCAAGAGCTGCTGTATCTTCAGTGAGAATCTGATCAGGAGTCTTAGCGGCATCAGCAGCAAAAGCTGGGGTGGCCATTGCGAAGCCGGCAAGCAAAGTTGCGCCAGCAGCGAAAGCGGCGATAGCCTTCTTATTCATCATTTTATTTCCTTTCTTCTTCTCCTATGCGTTAGGGGCGCATAGAAAAATTTGCCTTTGCGGTTTCCCGCGTAGTAACCGTGAACTAGGGATTCATCGGTAACTGACTTAAAAGATACAACATGCTCTACCGAAAATCAACTAAAACATTCAGCTAACGTTAAGGTTTGTTCTAAATATTTTATTGCAAATTTACTAAATTAAAACTATTTGCCGTAAATTTTACACATAAATCACTATCAAACCGTAAAAATACGCATTTCAAGTTTTTTGAAGAATTTTCCCAGGTTTTTTTAAGGTAAGCTTTTCGCGCGTGTCGTAAAACAAATAATGGGAAAAGAATCAGGAAAATCGTTCGCACGGATTAGCCGTGCGAACGTCTTCGCCGCCGCAGAAGCAGTGCTTCTGCCTTGAGTGGCTCAGCGCTCCGAATTGCCTTTTCGCGCTACGCTCTAAGCAAAAAGGCAATTCGTAGCGCCCGCGCAATACCAAATAGGAAAATCGCTCGCGCGGTTAACAATCATTGTAAAGAACTCGTAGACGCTGAAAACATGGTAATGCGTAAAATCAGCATGCAAAACGAGATTAAACGCCAAAACTTTCAACATAACCTAGAAACAGTAAAACAACAAAACACGACCCAAACTAGCAACACGACTAAAAACAGTGGAAACACTACGACTAGCACAAACACTACGACTGGTGGAAAATCCAAGACTGGCGAAAAAACCAAAACTAGCAGAAAAGATGAAGCCAACGGAAAGAGTGAAGCCAACGGAAAAGACGCAAAAATCAAAGATAGTTGACACATTTTGCGCGACTCTACAGCAATTCATGATATGGTAAACAACAAAACAACAAAAAAAAACAAAAAAAAACAAGGAGCGCCTTATGTCGTACACTAATGGCGAAAAATTTCTACATGGAAAAAACGCACAATCCAGCATAAAAGCCATATTAAATATGTGCAAAAACAATGGCTATATACACGATTATGTGTCTCAATACAGAGTTGGAAAAGATGGATTCTCTAACAAAAATCAATTCTATGCTCCCTTTTTAGTAAATTTTGACTCTGGAGAAAAATGGGCTATTTTTTCAACCACCTCTATGCGAACAGATCGAATCAAAGGTCAACAGTGGGACGCTGCAAATATTAAAGATATTAACCCCAAAGTAAAGAAAGCATATTTAGTTTACTCAGATGAACTACAACAAAAAGATATACTTGATTTTAAGCATCAAAACGAAAAATATTTAAACAAGAATGAATACTCTGCAATTGACGAAATTATAAGTCAAAATGATTTCTATAATCTGATTGAATCTACTTCAATGGCCAAACTTAACAATGGACAGATCAAAAATCTTCAAGGAAAAAAATTTGAAAATCGAGTAGCCGCAATTCTATCCGATAAGGATAATCTCAAAAAATATGAATCCAACGATAAAACACTCATAGGAGTAAATTATCCAATTTTTAATAAAATTATTTCTTCGCTCAATATAAAAGAAAAAATAAACGAAATAAAAGCAACTGCAGATACATCATTAATTGGAAAACTCCCTAATGGGGGGAATCCTAAAACGGACGTTTATACAATAATCACTACAGATACGGGTAAAAAAATAATTACTATAAGTTGCAAAAGGTCTAGTTCAAAAAACGTTAGCGTACACGAGTACACTGCTAATGCATTCGCCGATACTTTAGACCCTACCAATAATACGCTAAGAGATTTATTAAATGAGTTTCAATTAAACCCGTCACTATCATCGTTCGGCTTAGCAAACAGAGAAAAACTAACGAATGCATTACAACCTTATTTAGATAAATTAACTAAATGGGTTCTTGCAGGCATTGGAGGGAGTGGAGACCAAAACAAACAATGGGCAACCCACATTCTAACATATGACAATAATGATAACTCAATCGCCTTCCACACTATAGATGATTATATATCTGCTTTGCACGCGAATGGCGTTCGTGGACATTTTGGGACTGTTTTTCATTGGACATATCCATCTAAAAAACGAGGGAAAAGCATTCAGCTTAAATGCAAAATAATAAAATAAAGGTAAGGGCATTAAAAATCTTAGCCTTTACCAATTGATTACTACATTAACGCATTAACGCATTAACGCATAGATTTTTTCAGTTTGGCTTTCATTGCATCCGCAACAGCCTTCATCATTGGTACAGCAACGGAATTACCAAATTGTCTATACATTTGTGTTCTTGATACAGGAACAATAAAATCATCTGGAAAACCCATCAATCTTTTGCATTCTAGCTCACTGTACATTCTGATTCCCGTTTCTCCATCTTTAATAAATGTTCCTGTAAGCCTTTGTATTTTATGATAACTAGCACATAGAGTATTAACTTGTATATTTGATTGAAAATCGATTATTTGTGGCTTGCCATCATCCTTTTTAAATAGATAACTAGCTTGAAGATGTTTTGAAATAGAATAACCTATAGGATTATGCTCTAATATGTTTTTGATAGGAACCCTTTTCGACTTGTCTCCTTCTGGAATATCAAAATCTTCTATATTTAAATCTTCCCTAAAACCCACTATAACCACGCGCTCTCTACGCTGAGGTAGCCCAAAATTTTGAGCATCTAACACTTTATAGAATATTGAATACTTAAGTGCTTCCAAACTTTCAATGATTACCTTAAACGTATTTCCATGATCATTAGTAAGTAGGCCTTTTACGTTTTCAAGCAAAAACATCTTTGGCATTTTTTCACGTAGAATACGCAAAACATCAAAAAATAAGGTCCCCTGAGTTTCGTGGGAAAATCCTTCTCTTTTGCCAATATTACTAAACGGCTGACAAGGAAAGCCTGCTAAAAGAACATCATGATTAGGAATATCTACTTCATTAATTTTAGTTATATCTCCAAATGGTTTCTCGCCATAATTAGCTTCATAAGTTTTAGCAGCAAACTGATCCCACTCAGAACTAAAAACACACCTTGTGTTATTGTCCTCAAACCCCTTTCTAATTCCCCCAATGCCAGCAAATAAATCAATAAAGGTTAGTTTCAAAGGTTTACTCAAATTAATGTTATTGTTATAGGTTGAAGGTTCATCTTTGCAATTATCGTTTTTATCGGTTTGACACTTAGTTTGCTTCATACCAAGCTCAATTAGCTTTACACATTTTTTGCTAAACGTATTAACATTTTCAATATACAGATGCGAGATATCTTCGATTTGTTCATTTGATAAATAGATTGTTTTACATTTTTTCTTTCTTGTTTTTGCAATAGATTTTCTTCCAGAACCCTTCCTTGCACCACCTCGCATATGTGTGTTACCTTTCACTATGAGTTAGGAATATAGTGTAGCATTTTCCCATTGAATTATCAATGTGTTTTTTCAATATATGCCCGTATTTACAAGAGAATGTTTTACTAAATAGATAGTCAAACATTTACATACGCCACTAATAACTACGAGCACACGTAATAAACCAAAATGCGCTCGATTAAAAAATAGCAAAACCAGAGCGACATGCACTTTTTTACAGAATGAACACAAAAAGATAGATACAAGTACAAAAAACAACAAAACACGACCGCACAACTATGGATGCTACTATCTGGCAATAACTATCCAACAATCACTATCTAGCAATCTTCCGACACTCTTCGATTCTAGCATCCAACCACTCTGCCCTACTACCAATCAGCCCTACTACCACTCTGCCCTACTGCTCTTTGCAATGAGTCCAGTGCTATATTCATACATGTAGGTGCTCTGCATATAAGCATCACTCGGCGACCAGCTTCCATTTGAAGATTTTAAAGCCTTAAACAGAATATAAAGACCACATTTTCCATTCTGAGAGTCCCTGTTATACTGCAGATAAGTAATGTCCGAACGGCTTTCATTCAAAACAAAGTACATATCTCCCTTGGCAGTATAACTCTCCTTGAACGTAAAGCCTTCCGCAGCAAAATACTTATCGAATATCTTAAGCGCTGCATTTCTTTCCTTCTTTGATTCTAAATCACGCGCAGCGGCATCATGCAAATCGGAATTTTTATCTGTCTCTTCAACCTTTAATCTTGTATCTTTCCTGTTATTACGATCAATTCTGCGATACCACTCAGATTCACTTATTTTTGGATCAGTATCAGTTGAATCTTTCATTGGTCGAAGATACTTAAGGAAAAATGGGCCTTCAGACTTATAAAGATAATACTCAAAAGGAGCATACATATCGTCCACGTGCTCTGTGTATGTACCATTATCATTTTGTTTCACAGAATATCTGCCAACAATAAACAAAACGTCAAAAAATACAAGACCTAAGATAATCAATACACAAAGCAGAACATGTAGACAACGAAGTACAATTCTTATACCTATCTTCCGTACACGCGAAATAAGATAGAGATTATAGAAGACACATACAAGAGAAATCGTAATCATCCAAACAACTGGCATTGCCGCGCATATAACATATACCCAAGTCTGCAAAAGCCACTGATTTGGAAGACGTACCGCAGTTATTCCAAAGAATGCAGTTAGAATACCACTTAACACAAAAAAGCAACAAAGGGCCAGTGAGAGTCTACCCTTTCCCCGTTGCTTGCCATAGCTAAGAAAAGATTTATTACGCTCTACATTTGCACTCCTAAAACGGCTGTGTATATTGCGCTGCCAAATAACACAAATAACCCAAATAAGAGAAACTCCAACAAGAAGCAGAATTGCAAAACAATAAGTGATCCATCCAAAAAGCTGTAGCTTATTGGACGCCATAAAAACAGTTCCAATAATCATTAAGATGGAAAAGATTTCCGCACTCGGCTGCAAAACCTTATACTTGGATGATCCCTTATTTGCACTGCGAAGGTTTTCACATATTTGCTCATGTGATTCACAATATAGAGGATTTTTCTCATCTGTAAGAGTATGTTCCTGCTTTTCTTTCTCTTTCGTCGACGAATCTAACATTTTTCTATCCCTATATTCTGTTCCTACATTGCGCTTACGATTTACAATTGTTCTAATTATTTCAGTCGCTTAGTCTGTTCTCTTCTAGCGTAAATAATCGCGAGTATTTCAACTTCTTTTCTACTCTCATCAAAGCATTAAACGTTTTCTCATCCATATAAGCAAGCATATTCGATACGCAATATTAAATATATTAAAGACGTTACTTATGTACAAACCGATACTTATAACACATCAAATCGTCAAAATTTCTCTGAACTTTATGTCATGCTCATAAAAGCAAACAAAATCTCGCTTATCACTGCTACGCTGCCTTAGTGAAAACGGTACAGTATTTACCCAAGCTCCTTAAACCCCGTCTGCCAATGACCGCTAGACTTTAATCGGATATGATTATCCCAACTTTCAAAGTAAGATAAATTAACGTAAGATAAATTAACGTAAGATAAATTAACGTAAGATAAATTAACGTAAGATAAATTAACGT
>NZ_JBWPXA010000014.1:0-886 GCF_056746795.1 Gardnerella sialicivorans subsp. sialicivorans | reverse complement strand
TGTCCTGGCGTCACAGTTCCACCTTGTCCTGGTGTCACAGTTCCAGTTCCTGGTGTTTCAGTTCCGCCTTGTCCTGGTGTAACAGTTCCAGTTCCTGGTGTTTCAGTTCCACCTTGTCCTGGCGTCACAGTTCCAGTTCCTGGCGTTTCAGTTCCGCCTTGTCCTGGCGTCACAGTTCCACCTTGTCCTGGTGTCACAGTTCCAGTTCCTGGTGTTTCAGTTCCGCCTTGTCCTGGCGTCACAGTTCCACCTTGTCCTGGTGTCACAGTTCCAGTTCCTGGCGTCACAGTTCCACCTTGTCCTGGCGTCACAGTTCCAGTTCCTGGTGTCACAGTTCCAGTTCCTGGTGTTTCAGTTCCACCTTGTCCTGGCGTCACAGTTCCGCCTTGTCCTGGTGTAACAGTTCCAGTTCCTGGTGTTTCAGTTCCAGTTCCACCTTGTCCTGGCGTTTCAGTTCCACCCTGTCCTGGTGTTTCAGTTCCACCTTGTCCTGGCGTAACAGTTACACCTTGTCCTGGCGTTTCAGTTCCACCCTGTCCTGGTGTCACAGTTCCAGTTCCTGGCGTCACAGTTCCACCCTGTCCTGGCGTCACAGTTCCACCAGTTCCACCTTGTCCTGGTGTTTCAGTTCCACCTTGTCCTGGTGTTTCAGTTCCACCCTGTCCTGGCGTCACAGTTCCACCCTGTCCTGGCGTTTCAGGATTTGGATTTGGAGTCGGAGGAGTATGAGGATTACTTAACTTACCAGTATTAGGATCAACATCATACATTGTAGTCGTTGCCGTATTACCACTAGCTGTAACCTTCTTATTACCAACCCTTACTACACGATTCGTTGGATCAACTTTATCCTCTTTACTACTTTCTACCTCTGCTGTAAGACCCT